>NZ_JASJXG010000019.1:0-87355 GCF_035018765.1 Variovorax sp. RTB1 | reverse complement strand
TATATATACTATACTTCAATAGATAGAAAACCAAAATCGGAGTTCACTATGAACGCTCGAATCACGACACAAGCCTTCTTCGACCCGAAGACCTGGACAGTGAGCTATGTTGTGTGGGAACCCGCCACGCAGCGCGCCGCGGTCATCGACCCGGTGCTCGACTACGACTTCAAATCGGGCCACACCAGCACCACCTCGGCGGATCAGGTGCTGGCCTATGTCGTCAAACACGCGCTTCATGTCGACTGGATTCTCGAGACCCACGCGCACGCGGACCATTTGTCCGGTGCGCGCTACCTGCAGCAGCGCGTCGGTGGCCGCATCGCCATCGGCGAAAACATTCGGACGGTGCAGGCCACCTTCAAGAAGCTCTACAACCTGGAGCGCAGCTTCCTTCCCGACGGTAGCCAGTTCGACCACCTGTTCAAAGACGGTGAAACGTTTCGGATCGGCGAGGTCGAGGCCACGGCGATGCTGGTGCCCGGTCATACCCCGGCCGACATGGCCTACCTCATCGACGATTCAGTCTTCGTCGGCGACACGCTTTTCATGCCTGACGTCGGCAGCGCTCGCGCCGATTTCCCCGGCGGGGAAGCACACCAGCTGTACCGCTCGATGCACCGCCTTCTGGCCCTGCCTCCCGAGACGACGATGTATGTCTGTCATGACTACCCGCCGGCTTCGCGGCCTGCCCGCTGGCAAACGACGGTGGCCGAGCAGAAAGCCCTGAACATCCATGTGCGCGACGGCATCACCGAAGACGAGTTCGTCGCGATGCGGCAGGCACGCGACGCCACGCTAGAAGTGCCGACGCTAATCTTGCCGTCGATTCAGGTGAATGTTCGCGCTGGGCAACTGCCTCCGGCGGAGGAAAACGGCGTGTCTTACCTGCGCATCCCGCTGAACACGTTGCCCATCCACGGCTGACCAGTGTCTCAAGCGGCAGGTGGGCCTATCCCGGCATCTGGGTGCATCGTGACGATGGATGCACTTTTCATGAACTCGCAGCCGCCCGAGACGGACCAGACTCTTCGAGTTGCCAAGCAGCGACGTCAGCCGCTGAATCAACGGGTTCCCTGCAGTCATTGGCATCCAGTTGAGCAACAGCGCGCGGCGCAATCAACGCTCTTGGTCGAGGAGTCTGTATTTCATCGCACCTTAAGTGCGCCGCCATCGTCGCGCTCACCCTACCCTCAATGAATTCCCACCCTGCTGACACGTCGCGCCAAACCGAGGTCACGCGGCAAGGGTCCGACGTCATGCCCTTCAGGTAGAAGTCGACGACCCACGCCTTCACCAAGACCGCTGGGGACAGCTGCGAAACCCCGCGAACACATCGCTGCGGTCCGCTGGAAAGAAGTTGCGGTAACTTGGATGCTTCATGTGCTGCACAGTCGCGAACGATCCTCCGCGCAGCACCGACCGGCCATCGAACCATGGCTGCGAATAGTCGCGGTAGGGGTGCGGGACGAACCCCGAATACGGTTCAAACGGACTCGCAGTCCACTCCCAAACCTCACCCCATTCGAAGACTTCTCCCTGCTCAACAGCCAGTTTCGCAGCGGTTTCCCATTCGGCCTCGGTTGGCAAGCGGCGGCCAGCCCAACGGCACCACGCTTCGGCCTCATGGGCCGTGATTTGCACGGCCGGTGCCAACGGATCGATAGGTAACCAACGACCGAACCGAGATCGCTCCCATCCACTGTGCCCGCGCCGCAGATGCAGCGGATGCGTTGCACCGCTGTACCGCCGCCAATCGCGACCGGCCGGCGTCCAGGTCCTGTCATCTGTGTAGCCGCCGCCGTCGACGAAGGCGAGGAAAGCGTCCCATTTCACCGTCGCCCGGTCGATGCTGAACGCAGACACTTCGATGTTTGCAGCGCACAGTTCGTTATCAAAAGCGAAGCCGGCGTTGTCCACACCGACATGTCGCAGCCCGCCCGGAATGTCCCACGAACCTGAGGCGACCGCCGGGCGCGGCGCGCGACCCGTCATGCCAGGGCCAAGATCGATGCCAAGCCGCTGCGCCATGAAGTGCCATGCTTCCCGATGCATGTCTTCATGGAACAGGACGAGCCGAAAGAAGTACAGGTCTTCTTCCTTGGTGCTGCAAGCGCGGAGCAAGGTCAGTGTGGCCTCACGCACTGCCGTTAGATAGCTGCGCGTGGCCGAGGGGTCGGGCAGCGCAAGTTGCCAGCGCAGGCCATGCGCGACGTTCGACGAGTCATAGAGCGCATCGGCGCGCGGCAGCACTGATGTGCGTCGTGGTGCGAAAGGATCGCAAGCTATCCCGAAGCCGCGCTCCGTGTTGCGCGACAACCAGAACTCTTCGAACCAGCCGATGTGCCCCAACTCCCAAAGCGGCAAATTCACAGCAGTATCCTGTGCAATTCGAAGGCCATTGGGTCCGAGCCCCCTTTCAAAACCGTCGAACAAGCTCAACAACTGGGTGCGGCCTCGGGTGAGCGCCGCCTCGATCTCAGCGGGTCCGGCCTTGCGCATCGCCTCTGCGCTCGTGGATGTCATGGTGTCGCCCAGGTTGTGCACCGGTATAACCTCGTTCATGGTTCGCCCTTCTCTTTGCATCGTGACGCCCGCGCTGGCCAGTTCCAACAACGGCAACTGGCAAACAGCTTTGCGATGGTCAAAGATGTTGCGCGAACATTATCGAATTGCGCTGGTCGATCACTGGGACGGCACGCCGGCCGACGTCATGATTGCGCTGCATGCGCGACGTTCGGCCGCCTCGATCGAGCGCTGGTGCGGCACTCAACCGCACCAGCCCTTGGCAGTGGTACTGACGGGCACGGACCTGTACCGGGACATCCAGTTCGATGCGAGCGCACAGCGCTCACTGGCGCTGGCCGACCGGCTGGTGGTGCTGCACGAGCGCGCAGTCGACGACCTGCCGGTGCTGCACCGCGACAAAGCCACTGCCTGCTTCCAGTCGACCCGCTCGCTGGCACCGCTTCGCAAGCCACATCGGCATTTGCGTGCGCTGATGGTGGGTCACTTGCGCGCGGAGAAGGCGCCACAGACGTACTTCGCCGCAGCTCGTCGACTCGTTGATCGTCCGGACATCCTGCTGGACCACATCGGCGCCGCGCTGGACCCGGCGTGGAGTATCGAAGCGAAATCGGCGCAGCAAGCATGTCCAGCCTACCGTTGGCTTGGACCCCTGCCGCATGCCGACGCACGCCGCCGCATCCAGGCAGCCCACGTACTGGTGCATCCGAGCGTGATCGAAGGCGGTGCTCACGTGGTGATGGAGGCGGTGTGCAGCGGAACGCCGGTGCTCGCCAGCCGGATCGCGGGAAACATCGGAATGTTGGGGGAGGACTACGGTGGCTATTTCGAACTGGGCGACTCCGAGGCCCTTGCCGCATTGCTGCAACGCTGTCGCGACGAGCCGGCAATGCTCGATCGTCTTGCTGCGCAGTGCGCGTCGCGCGCCCCTCTGTTTGAACCCGCCCTTGAGCAAGCGACCTTGCTCGCCTTGCTATGCGCAATGATCGGCAGCAAGACGTCCGGCAAGAATACGGGGCCATATCGATAGCCCCAACACCTTCAATTCGCAAAGCGCATTTACTCCGCGGGCGCAAGCGCCCCTGCGACGTCCCGTCTTCTTTCTTGAAGATTGGATACGCGTCGTTCGGTGCCTGCACGGGCATCACGATCACGTGCACGACGATTTTGAAAGAAGCTCGCACAACCATCGGCATGTGCATACACCGCTGCTGCACAAGCACGCGCACGTGCCGAACGCGCACCATCGGCACGAGCACTGACGCTCCGTGGCTCATGCGATCTAAGTTCGACTCAAAATCGCTTGACCTTGTCACGGTGTCAACGTTCATACTTCAGTAAATGTCGTTTGTTCGAAAACTGCTGCTTTGGGCTGTGATGCTCGCGGTGCCCTTTCAAGGCTATGCGGCTGCGACCATGCAATTCTGCGCAGCAGGCGAAGTACCGGCGATGGCAGAAACAGTTTTCGAGCCAGTCGTACCGCACGAACACGTTAAACCGCAGTCACACGCGCACGACAGCCGACATGTGGATTCGGCGTCTGACGTCGAGAGCACGCCACATCATCACGATCAGGCTTCAGGGGACGCCGATACGGCCCACAAGTGCGGAACCTGCGGGGCATGCCACTCAGTTGCACTTGTTGGCACCACGCCCGTCGTGATTGCACCTGCCTTGCCACCTGCGGCAATGGCAGAACCGTTTTCTGCGGTGGCGTCGTTGACGCCCCGCGTCCTCGACAAACCTCCTCGCGTTTAACGCGTTCGTTTGTCCGTGACGTCGCGTCACGGGATCTGCGAACGCTCATGCATCGCCTGCGTCGTGCCCTTTCCGGCAGCACTGACGCACTCCGTTCATGAATCTGCGAGGACGCCATGTTCCATTCATCGTCAGCCCGTCGGCTGGCAGCATTCCGTTTTCTCGCCGCGGCTGCCATGGCAGCTTCGGCAACTTTCACCGCCGTTGGCGCTGTGGCTCAGCCTTCGCCTGCCGGCGCCAGTGCGCCGACAACCTCGACGCCGCCTGTCCTGACCTACAAGTCCGCGCTCGAGGGTTATCAGCCCTTTGATGACGGAAAGCCCATTCCCTGGAAAGAGGCCAACGAGACGGTCTACCGCCGTGGCGGCTGGCAGGCCTATGCCAAAGAAGCGTCTGGCTCGGGCAACGCCGGGGCCGAATCGCCCAAGAGCGGCGCCGCGTTACCCGCTTCGCCGCCAAGCCATTCGATGGCCATGCCAGGCATGTCGGGTGCGCCCGCGAAGAAGGACAAGCCATGAAGCGCGCCTTGCGTTTGACGGCCATCGCCCTCGCGGCCGCTTTGCTGGCCGGCTGCGCCTCGGTCGGTATCGACGACGCCCTGAAGGACACGAACGCCAACGCGCACCAGTTCACCGGCGGCAAGCTCGAACTCAGCCGGACCCAGGAGCAGCGTGACCGCCGCGCGGCGCTGTCTCAGGAGTTGCTCGCCAAGCCGCTGTCGCAAAGCGACGCGGTGCAGCTCGCACTGGCCAACAGTCCGTCGGTCCAGGCCCTGATTGCCCAGAGCTGGGGCGACATCGCCGCGGCCAACCAGACCAGCCGGCTGCCCAGCCCGATTTTCAAGTTCGAGCGCATGCGCCTGAACAGCGAACTCGAGCTCGGACGGCTGTTGTCCTTCGGCCTGGTGGACCTCATCCTGCTGCCGCAACGTCTGTCGATCTCGAAGGGTCAGGCCAACCAGGCCAAAGTGCAGCTGACCGGGGCCGTTGTCGACCAGGTCACGCAGGTCAAGCAGGCCTGGGTCCGCGCGGTTGCTGCCCAGCAGTCGCTGCAGTACGCCGAGCAGGTCAACAAGTCGGCCCAGGCCAGCGCCGAACTCGCGCGCCGGATGCAGCTTATTGGGAACTTCAGCAAGCTACAGCGGGCACGCCAACAGGTGTTTTATGCAGACGCGACCACCCAACTCGCCTTGGCGCAGCAGGCCACCACCGCGGCCCGCGAGGAACTGGTTCGCATCCTGGGTCTGGACGACGAACAAGCCGCCAAGTTGGCCTTGCCCGAACGTCTCCCCGATCTGCCCAAGATACCTCGCGAGGCGAAGGAAGTCGCGGCCACCGCCACCGAGCAACGCCTCGATGTCCAGCTTGCCCGTGCCCAGCTGGACGTGGCGGGACGATCGCAAGGCCTCAACCTGCTGTCGACTTTCGTCGACGTGGAAGTGGGTGGTCGCCGCGACACGGTCTTCGACAACGCGCAAGGCACCAAGAGCACACGGCGCGGCTTCGAGTTCGACATCCGGCTGCCGCTCTTCGACTGGGGTTCGGCTCAACGCGACGCATTGAACGCGCAGTCGCTGGCTGCGGCCAACCGCTACGACGCCACCGTGCGCGGCGCCTCTTCGCAATTGCGCGAGGGGTACTCTGCCTACCGCACGGCTTACGACATCGCGCGGCACTACCGAGACGAAATCGTGCCCTTGCGTCAGGCGATGGCGGATGAAAACGTGCTTCGCTACAACGGCATGCTGATCGGCGTCTTCGAGCTGCTTGCCGAAGCACGCGATCAGATCTCCAGCGTGACCAACGCGATCAACGCCCAGCAGCAGTTCTGGCTGGCCGATGCCGCGCTCGCGGCTTCGGTGATGGGCAAGCCGACCTCCATGGGCGCCTCGATGGCCAGTGCGGGTGGCAATGGCGCATCCGCTAGCGGCGCTGCTCATTGAGCGCACTGCTTCGCTCTCTAACCCAATTGAACGACATGACAAACAGACGCAATTTCTTGAGCGGTGCAGGTGCCATCACGGGCGCCTTTGCAGCGGCAGGCGTGAGCAAGGTGGCGATGGCGGCCTTGCCTGAGCCCGTGTTCCAAACCACACCCGACACCATGGCACCGCTGATGCCAACGAGCGGACGCCCTTACAACCCCGTGGTCACGCTCAACGGCTGGACATTGCCCTGGCGCATGAACAACGGCGTCAAGGAGTTCCACCTGGTGGCCGAGCCTGTGGTGCGCGAGATGGCCCCCGGATTCAAGGCCAACCTTTGGGGGTACAACGGCCAGTCGCCTGGACCGACCATCGAAGTGGTGGAAGGCGACCGGGTGCGGATCTTCGTGACCAACAAGCTGCCCGAGCACACGAGCGTGCACTGGCATGGGCAGCGCTTGCCCAACGGCATGGACGGTGTCGCGGGGTTGACCCAACCGCCGATCCGCCCGGGCAAGACCTTCGTCTACGAATTCGTGGCGCGCCGCCCCGGCACCTTCATGTACCACCCGCATGCGGACGAAATGACTCAGATGGCGATGGGAATGATGGGCTTCTGGGTCACGCACCCCAAGGCCGAGCATCCGCTGATCGAAAAGGTCGACCGCGACTTCGTGTTCCTGCTCAACGCCTACGACGTCGAGCCGGGGAGCGCAACGCCCAAGATCATGACGATGCTGGACTTCAATCTGTGGTCCTGGAACAGCCGGATCTTCCCGGGTATCGATTCGCTCAACGTCCGGCACAACGACAAGGTGCGCATCCGCGTCGGCAATCTGACGATGACGAACCACCCGATGCACCTGCATGGCCATGAGTTCGAAGTCACGGGAACCGATGGCGGCCCGACACCGAAGAGTGCCCGCTGGCCCGAGGTGACGACGGACGTGGCCGTCGGCCAGATGCGCCAGTTCGAGTTCCTCGCCAACGAAGAAGGCGACTGGGCCTTTCACTGCCACAAGAGCCATCACACGATGAACGCGATGGGCCACGAGGTGCCCACGATGATCGGACTGGACCACAAGGACGTGGCCAAACAGATCTCGAACCTGATCCCCGACTACATGGTCATGGGCGAGCGCGGCATGGCCGACATGGCCGAAATGGAGATGCCGATCCCGGACAACACCGCGCGAATGATGACAGGCGAAGGCCCGTTCGGCTCGGTCGAGATGGGCGGCATGTTCAGCGTGGTCAAGGTGCGCAAAAACCAGAAGGCTGGCGACTACGCCAACCCTGGCTGGTTCAAACACCCCAAGGGCACGGTCGCCTACGAACTGGATGGGCCGCCGCCGGAGACCCCGCGCCAGCGCGGCGCCGGCGCGGCCGCGATGCCGGCTCAGAACATGCCGGCCAAGAACATCGAAGTCCAGATCCGGAAGCCCGATGGCGGCCATTCTGGCCACTGACTTTTTTCACTTCCCTCAGACCTTCCAACCGCTCAAAGAAAAACCATGAAACACATCTTCCGCGACACCGCTTTCGCAGCAACGCTCGCTCTGGCCGCGGCCGGCGCTTCAGCTTCAGGTAACCACACCGGAGGTCACAGTCACGATGCCGACGACGCGATCGGCAAGCCCGGGGTGGCTACCAAGTCGACACGCACGATCAACGTCAACATGGCCGACAACATGCGCTTCACACCGGCCGACATCAGCGTCAAGCAAGGCGAGACCGTGCGCTTTGTCATCAAGAATTCCGGCCAGATCAAGCACGAGCTCGTGCTCGGTACGGAGAAGGAGCTCAGGGAGCATTCCGAGGTGATGAAGAAGAACCCCGAGATGGAACACGCCGACGCGAACATGATCACGTTGGCACCCGGCAAGAGCGGCGAAATCGTCTGGCAGTTCACCAAGGCCGGAGAGGTGGACTTCGCGTGCCTGCAGCCGGGTCATTACGACGCAGGCATGAAGGGCGCCGTGAACGTCTCACATACGCCGGGCAAGACTGTCAGCAAGTAAGCACAACGTCCGGGTCTGTTGTCCTGCTGCTGCAGACCCTTTCATCCCAACAATCAATTGATGCTCAAGGAACTCAAAATGCAAAAAATTCGTCTTGCACTTGTCACATCCACAGCCGCGATGCTTTTCTCCGGAATCGCTGCTGCGCAGTCGGCTCCATCCTCGCAGGCCCCGGCGCAAGGAACAGCTGCTGCCGCCGCGACGTCCGAAATGTCCGATGGCGAGATCCGCAAGATCGACAAGGATGGCAAGAAGCTGACCATCAAGCACGGTCCACTCAAGAACCTCGACATGCCGGGTATGACGATGGTTTTCAGCGTCAAGGACGAAGCCGTGCTGGACCAGGTGCAGTCCGGCGAGAAGGTCCGCTTCCTCGCAGAAAAGGTCGACGGAAAAATTACCGTCACCAAGATTGAGGCGGCCCGCTGAAATCTCGCTCGCTGCCAACGCCTGCAAAGCCGCGTCGCTGCATACCTTGCAACGGCGCACCGAAATCCAATCGACCCACCAAGGACAACGTTATGAACAATCCCCACCGCAAACTCACCTCGTCGCTCTGTTTCTCTGCGGCGCTCGTGCTGACTTCAGTCGGTGTTGCGCAGGCCCAGCCAGCACCTGCTGCAGCGCCCATGTCGAAGGACCACATGCAGCACGCAGGTGCCGGGTCGGCCGACATGAAGCAATCCATGATGTCCGGCATGGACGGGATGCAGAAGATGCAGATGTCGGGCGACACCGACAAGGACTTCGCCACGATGATGAAGATGCACCATCAGCAGGCTGTGGAGATGGCGCAGATGGAACTGGCGCACGGCAAGTCGCCTGAAATGAAGGTCATGTCCAGGAAGATCATCGCCGCACAGAAAAACGAAATCGCCGAGTTCGACCGCTGGCTTGCGAAGCAAAAGTAATCCTGCTGCCGGCGTAGCGGCCAAGTACGGGGTGGCGATTTTGCGCATCTCGATCCATTGAGGAGAGAAGAGATGAACGATCCAGAACTTGAGCACATCGGCGAAGCCAACTTCGGTGAAGCGGCGAGCAAGGCCACGACGCCTGTTCAAGAGCCAACGGTTGTCGGGGCAGACACGATCTACACCTGCCCCATGCATCCGGAGATCCGTCAGAACCATCCGGGCAACTGCCCCAAGTGCGGCATGACGCTGGAGCCCGAAACCCCGACGCTGGACGAGGGCGAGAACCCCGAGCTGGTCGACTTCACCCGTCGATTCATCTGGACGCTCCCGCTGACCATCGTCGTGACCGTGCTGGCCATGGCGGGCCACCGCCTGCAGTGGTTCGAGATGGCGACGCAGAGCTGGATCGAATTCGCGCTCAGCGTGCCGATCGTGCTGTGGGCCGGTTGGCCGTTCTTCGTGCGAGCTGTGCAGTCCGTGGTCAATCGCAGCCCCAACATGTGGACACTCATCGGACTCGGCACTTCGGCGGCATTCATCTACAGCGTCGTGGCCACCGTGGCGCCGGGCGTGTTTCCATCGGCCTTCGTGTCGATGGGCCGCGTTGCGGTCTACTTCGAAGCGGCGGCCGTCATCATCTCGCTGACCCTGCTCGGCCAGATACTCGAACTCAAGGCGCGCTCGCAGACCTCGGCGGCCATCAAGTCCCTGCTCGGCCTCGCGCCCAAGACCGCGCGCCGCATCGATGCCGCGGGGGCTGAAGAAGACATCCCGCTGGCTCACGTCCACGTCGGCGACACGCTGCGCGTGCGGCCCGGCGAGAAGGTGCCGGTCGACGGCGTCGTGATCGAAGGGTCGAGCGCGGTGGACGAATCGATGCTGACAGGAGAACCGCTGCCGGTGACCAAGCGGCCCGGCGACAAGCTGATCGGCGCAACGCTCAACACCAACGGCGCGATCGTGATGCGCTCCGAGCGCGTCGGGTCGCAGACCGTGCTGGCCAGCATCGTGCAGATGGTGTTGCAGGCACAACGCTCCAGGGCGCCGATGCAGCGCATGGCGGATCAGGTCGCGCGCTATTTCGTCGTCACGGTCATCAGCATCGCACTGCTGACCTTCGTCGTCTGGGGCCTGGTCGGACCCGAGCCGAGCTGGGTCTATGGCCTGATCAACGCGGTCGCCGTGCTCATCATCGCCTGCCCCTGCGCGCTGGGGCTTGCCACGCCGATGTCCATCATGGTGGCGACCGGCAAGGCCGCGACGCAGGGCGTGTTGTTCCGCGATGCCGCGGCGATAGAGAACTTCCGCAAGGTCGACACACTGATCGTCGACAAGACCGGCACGCTGACCGAAGGCAAGCCGACGTTCGAGCGAGCGGTCGCGGCACCCGGCTTCACCGAAGAAGACGTGTTGCGACTCGCTGCGAGTCTCGACCAGGGCAGCGAACACCCGCTGGCCGACGCCATCGTGCGTGCGGCGAAGGCGCAAAAGCTGGACCTGGAGAAGGCAGACAGCTTCGAATCGGCAAGCGGCATCGGCGTGAGCGGCAGCGTCGGCGGGAAGAAGCTGGCACTCGGCAACACGGCGTTGATGACGCAGTTGGGCGTGGCAGTCGATGGTTTGTCAGCGCAGGCCGAATCGTTGCGCGTCGAAGGCGCCAGCGTGATGTTCCTCGCGGTGGACGGCAAGGCCGCAGGCTTGCTGGCCGTTTCCGACCCGATCAAGGCCACGACCGTCGAAGCACTGGCGGCACTCAAAGCGTCGGGCCTGCGCGTGATCATGGCGACCGGCGACGGATTGACCACCGCCAAAGCGGTTGCGGCCCGGCTGGGCATCGACGAAGTCCATGGTGAGGTCAAACCCGCCGACAAGCTGGCGCTGGTCGACAGACTGCAGCGCGAAGGCCGCATCGTCGCGATGGCCGGCGACGGCATCAACGACGCGCCGGCACTGGCCAAGGCCGACGTCGGCGTTGCCATGGGAACCGGCACCGATGTGGCGATGAACAGTGCGCAAGTGACGCTGGTGAAGGGCGACTTGCGTGGCATCGCGCAAGCGCGCGTCATCTCCGACGAAACCATTGCCAACATGAAGCAGAACCTGGGCTTCGCGTTCGTCTACAACGCGCTCGGCGTGCCGCTGGCAGCGGGTGTTCTGTTTCCGTTCACTGGATGGCTGTTGTCTCCGATGATCGCGGCGCTGGCGATGAGCCTGAGTTCGGCCTCGGTCATCTTCAATGCACTGCGGCTGAGGCGGGCGGCGCCTGCTCCAGCAAGGACGTCCTGACGCTACACTGCGCCGAACATGCGTCGCCTCCGCCCACTTCATCGCTTCGCCATCGCGTTCTTAATGATGGTCTCGGTGGTGTTTTCGCAAATGGCACTCGCAGGTTATGCCTGTCCTGGCTTGGACAACGCCGAAGCGATGGCACAGGCAATGGCCGATGGCACGCCGTGTGAAGGCATGGACACTGCGCAACCCGTGCTTTGCCATCAACATGCCGCCGACGCCTCCCAGTCTTTCGAAAAGGCGAAGGCAGCCACGCCGTCTCTTCCTGCCGTGGTGCAGGTGCTGGTGGTTCCGCCGCTTCTGCTCGCTGACGTCCACGGTCTGCCGTTGCAGAGCGCGCTCGAGCCGCGGCCTCCTCCCGATCCCGTCTTTCTCGCGACACGCAGACTCCGCGTCTGACATCTCCGCCGACCTGACCGGTGCTGGTGCGACCCGTTCGCTCGCCAGCGACTTTCTCGTTCGTCTGCGGAGTTTCCATGCCCCTTTCTTTTCTGCGTGCGGCCTTGCTGCTTGCCGCATCGCTGCCTTTCATGGCGGCAGCGGCGCCCCTGTCACTCGATACGGCCTTGCAGTTGGCCGTCGAACGCTCGGAGGCTGCGCGTGCGGCAAGTGCCGGCGTCCTCAGTGCCACCGAAGCGGCGCGAACGGCGAGCCAACTGCCCGACCCGGTGCTTCGGGTCGGCGTCGACAACCTCCCCTTCACAGGCCCGGACCGCTTCAGCACCACACGCGATTCCATGACGATGAAGCGCATCGGAATCAGCCAGGAATGGCTTTCGGCCGACAAGCGTGCCGTGCGTGAGGCTGCAGCCAATGCGGCTACCGCGCGCGAGACGACGATGGCAGGCGTCTCGATCGCCGCGACACGGCTCCAGACGGCGCTGGCTTATGCGGATGCTTTCTACGCAGGCCAGATGCTGACCCTCACCACGCTGATGGAACATCACGCCCAGGAGGAACTCGAGGCGTCGCGTTCGCGGCTGTCGTCTGCCGCCGGCAGCAGCCAGGAAGTGCTTTCGCTGACCGGCGCGAGGGGCAGCTCCGAAGACGAATCCGCCGATGCGAGGCAGCAGCAGAACGCCGCAAGGCTCGCACTGCAGCGCTGGGTCGGCGTGATGCCGGAGGCGCTGGCGCCGATACCCGCCGAGCCGCCATTCAGCGAAGAAGCCTACGTGGCCCGACATCCGTCGGTCGTCGCGATGCAGCGTGAAATGGGGGTTGCGACGCAAGCGGCTGCGCTGGCCGGCACCAACCGCAAACCGAACTGGACATGGGAAGTCGCCTACGGCCAGCGTACGGGGTACTCGGACATGGTGTCGTTCGGCGTGAGCATCCCGCTCCAGGTATCTCCCGGCGAACGCCAGGACCGGGAGACAGCGTCCAAGCTCGCGTTGGTGGACAAAGCGGAAGCCGAACTGGCCGAGGCCAGGCGCGCTGCAACGGCCGAATACCTGACCCTGCGCAGTGACGCCGGGCGCCTGCAGCAACGCATCGAGCGCTACCGCGCGAGCGTCGTGATTCCGGCCGCGCAACGAACGGCGGCTGCGACCGCGGCCTATCGCTCCAACCAGGCCCCGCTCGCAACGCTCTTCGAGGCACGCCATGCGGAAGTCGAAGTGCAGCGCAAGCTGCTCACGCTGCAGCGCGAGCTCGCGCGGTCGCAGCTTCAATTGGCCTTCCGTCCGCTGAGCGCCGAGGTGGCACCATGAAAAAATCAAGCCTCATCACGCTGTCGATCCTCGGTGCCTTGATGCTCGTAGCCGTCGCCGCGGTCGCCTTCTACGCGGGCCGCAGCACGGGTCGGGGCCACGCGGACGCCATGCCTTCCAAGATCGCGCCCACCGGATCGGAAGGACGCAAGGTTCTTTACTGGCACGACCCGATGGTACCCGGCCCCCGCTTCGACAAGCCCGGCAAGTCGCCGTTCATGGACATGCAACTCTTGCCGATGTACGGAGACAGCGACGCAGGTGCGGCAGGCGGCGGCGGAGTCAACATCAGTCCGTCGGTGCAACAGAACCTCGGCATCCGGCTCGCGAAAGTACGACGCGCTGATGTCTCCTCGTCGTTCGACGCGATCGGCGCAGTGCAGTTCGACGAGCGCCTGAGTGCGTCGGTTCAGAGCCGCGTCGCCGGCTTCGTGGAGCGACTGTGGGTGCGTGCGCCGATGGAGCGCGTGCGCAAGGGGCAACCTCTCGCGACCCTCTTCGCGCCTGAATGGCTGGGGCCGCAAAACGAATTGCTCGCGCTCCAGCGCACCGGCGTTGCACCGGACCTCATCGCAGCAGCTCGGGAGCGGATGCAGGCAATGTCCATTCCCGCGGACCTGATCCGCCAGAGCGAGAAAACCGGAACCGCGCAAGCCCGCTACGTGCTGACCGCGCCAGCCAGCGGCGTGGTTGCCGAACTCGGCGTGCGCGAAGGCGTGGCCGTCACGCCCGGCCTGACGCTCTTCAGGATCGCCGGCCTCGAAAAGGTTTGGGCCGTGGCAGAGATCCCGGAAACGCAGGCGGTGCGCCTGAAGCCTGGCCAGAAAGTGAAAGCCGTTCTGCAGGTCGATGCATCGCAGTCGTTCGAAGGCGAGCTGAAAGAGATCCTGCCCGAGGTCAGCACCGCCACACGCACCCTGAAGGCCCGCTTTGAAGTCGACAACGCCAAGGGCCAGCTGACACCTGGCATGCTGCTGCGTCTGCAGGTCGCAGGCGGCAGCAGCACGCGAATTGTCGTGGCGTCTGAGGCTGTCATTCGCACAGGCAAGCGCGCCGTCGTCATCGTGCGCAAGGACACGGGTGCGTTCGAGCCGAGGGACGTGTCGCTGGGCATGGATCTGGGCGACGACATCGAGGTGCTTCAAGGACTGTCCGACGGCGAGCAGGTCGTCGCCAGTGGTCAGTTCCTCGTCGATTCGGAAGCGCGCTTGCGCTCGGTGCTGGGCAGCATGGCGTCACCGGCTTCGGCCACTGCGGCTGCGCCAACTGCCAGTGCTTCGACGTCTTCGGCAGCTTCGCCGGCGACGGTTGCCGCAACCCATCGTGGGGAAGGCAAGGTCGAGAGCGTGGACTCGGACGGCATCACCATTTCGCACGGACCGGTTGCCACGCTCAAGTGGCCGGCGATGACGATGGGCTTTGCCAAGCCGACGCCGACCGCGTTTCCGGACATCCAACCTGGCGACCGGATTCGCTTCGAGTTCAAGGAGGGCGGGCCGACGGGCTACGAGCTTCAGTCGGTAGAGCGGCTGCAGCCGGCAGCCAAACCATGATCGCAGCGCTGATTCGCTGGTCGGTCGGCAACCGCTTCCTGGTGTTGATCGCAACGCTCTTTCTGGTCGCTGCCGGTCTGTGGTCGGTCGTGCACACGCCGCTCGATGCACTGCCCGATTTGTCGGACACCCAGGTGATCATTCGCACCCCGTACCCGGGCAAGGCGCCTCAGGTCGTCGAAGACCTCGTCACTTACCCGCTGACCACGACCATGCTCAGCGTGCCCGGCGCAAAGACGGTGCGCGGCTACTCGTTCTTCGGGGACTCGTTTGTCTATGTCCTGTTCGACGACAAGACCGATCCGTATTGGGCGCGTTCCCGCGTCGTCGAATACCTCAACCAGGTGCAAAGCAAATTGCCTGCAGGCGCGAATGCCTCGCTGGGGCCGGATGCCACGGGCGTGGGCTGGGTCTACGAGTACGCGCTGGTCGACCGCACCGGCCAGCGAGACCTCGGCCAGCTTCGCGCGCTGAACGACTGGTTTCTCAAGTTCGAGCTGAAAACGGTACCGGACGTGGCCGAGGTCGCCAGCATCGGCGGCATGGTTCGGCAGTACCAGGTGGTGCTCGATCCCGACCGCATGCGCGCGCTCGGCATCACTCAGGCCACCGTGGTCGACGCCTTGCGCAATGCCAACCAGGCCAGCGGCGGCTCAGTGGTCGAGTTGGCCGAGGCCGAGTACATGGTGCGCTCGCGCGGCTTCCTGCAGTCGCTGGAAGATTTCAGGACCATTCCGCTTGCGCTGACGGGCGCCACACCGGTGCTGTTGCGCGACGTCGCGACGGTCCAGATCGGGCCGGAAATGCGCCGCGGCATCGCGGAACTCGATGGCGAAGGCGAAGTGGCCGGGGGCGTGGTGATCATGCGCTCCGGCAAGAACGCGCGCACCACCATCCAGGCCGTCAAGGACAAGCTCGCCGCATTGAAGTCGAGCCTGCCGGCGGGCGTCGAGATCGTGCCGACCTACGACCGCTCGCTGCTGATCGATCGTGCGGTCGACAACCTGCGCTTCAAGCTGATGGAGGAATTCATCGTGGTCGCGCTGGTCTGCGCCATCTTTTTGTTCCATCTGCGCTCGGCGTTGGTGGCGGTGGTCGCGCTGCCGGTCGGGGTGCTGGCCGCCTTCATCGTCATGCACTGGCAAGGCGTCAACGCCAACATCATGTCGCTCGGTGGCATCGCGATCGCCATCGGCGCCATGGTGGACGGCGCCATCGTGATGGTGGAGAACGTCCACAAGCACCTGGAGGCTTTCGAGACGCAGCGGGGCAGGCAGCCGACCGGTGCGGAGCGATGGCAGCTCGTCACCGCGGCATCGGTCGAGGTCGGTCCCGCACTGTTCTTCTCGCTGCTGGTGATCACGCTGTCTTTCGTGCCGGTGTTCTCGCTCGAGGCGCAGGAGGGCCGGTTGTTCGCACCGCTTGCATTTACCAAAACCTACGCGATGGCAGCGGCTGCGGGCCTGTCTGTCACGCTGATCCCGGTGCTGATGGGCTACCTGATCCGCGGCCGCATTCCGCACGAGGCGGCCAACCCGGTCAATCTTTTTTTGATGGCGGTTTACCGGCCCGCGCTCGAGCTGGTTCTGCGGTTTCCGAAGGCGACGCTGGTCCTTGCCGCCCTGCTGCTGGCATTGACCGTCTTGCCAGTGATGCGGCTGGGTGGAGAGTTCATGCCGCCGCTGGACGAGGGCGACCTGCTCTACATGCCCTCCGCGCTTCCTGGACTGTCGGTTTCCAAGGCGGGCGAGTTGCTGCAGCAGACCGATCGCCTCATCAAAACGGTGCCCGAAGTGGCGCGCGTCTTCGGCAAGGCCGGTCGTGCAGACACCGCCACCGATCCTGCCCCTCTAGAGATGTTCGAAACCACGATCCAGTTCAAGCCGAAGGACCAGTGGCGCGCCGGCATGACGCCCGACAAGCTGGTCGAAGAGCTGGACCGAGCTGTGAAGGTGCCGGGCCTGTCGAATGTCTGGGTGCCCCCCATCCGCAACCGGATCGACATGCTGGCCACCGGCATCAAGAGCCCAGTGGGAGTCAAGGTCGCCGGCACCGATCTCGCCACCATCGACTCGTTGACGACGCAGATCGAGGCGGCCGTCAAAGGCGTACCCGGCGTGTCGTCGGCGCTGGCGGAGCGACTGACCGGCGGCCGCTACATCGACGTCGACGTGGACCGAGCGGCTGCGGCGCGCTACGGACTGTCGGTGGCAGATGTGCAGGCGGTGGTGTCCACGGCGATCGGCGGCGACAACGTCGGCGAGGTCATCCAGGGTCGCGAGCGTTACCCCATCAACGTGCGCTACCCGCGGGAGATTCGCGACTCGCTCGAGGGACTGCGCGATCTGCCCTTCGTCACGGCAAGGGGTGCCACGGTCTTTCTGCGCGATGTGGCGAAGATCAGCATCGCCGACGGGCCGCCCATGCTGCGCAGCGAGAACGCAAGGCTGTCGGGCTGGGTGTATGTCGACGTTCGCGGCCGTGACCTGCGCTCTGCTGTCACCGACATGCAGGCCGCAGTCGCCAAGTCGGTCAAAACGCCCGCGGGTTATGCGGTGTCATGGTCCGGCCAGTTCGAATACCTCGAACGCGCGACTGAGCGATTGAAGCTGGTCGTGCCGGTCACGCTGGCCGTCATCTTCGTGCTGCTCTATCTGCTCTTCAAGTCGTTCAGCGATGCGGCGCTGGTCATGGCGGCCGTGCCGTTCTCGCTCATCGGCGGCTTCTGGTTGGTGTGGGCGCTGGGCCACTCGATCTCGGTAGCGACGGCGGTGGGGTTCATCGCCCTCGCAGGAGTCGCCGCAGAGTTCGGCGTCGTGATGCTCGTCTATCTGAAGAACGCCTTGCAGCGTCGCCTCGACGCAGGCGAACCTATGAACGACGAAACCCTCCTGGCCGCGATCCGTGAGGGCGCCGTACTGCGGGTGAGACCCAAGGCGATGACGGTGGCGGTCGTCATGGCGGGCCTGCTGCCAATCCTGTGGGGCACCGGCACCGGCTCTGAAGTCATGAGGCGCATAGCCGCGCCGATGGTCGGCGGCATGGTGACCGCGCCGTTGCTCAGCATGCTGGTCGTGCCGGCTGCCTGGTATCTGTTGCATCGACGAGTGCGCGTCAACACGGCGCCTCGCCCAACTCAACTGGCATCAGAAAGTCACTGAGCAGTCCTCTCCTTCCACCCCTTCCGGATACCGGAGTCATGCAATGAAAACCTATTTGCTTTTGGCCATCGCGCTGCTCGTCACTTCTTCAGCAGCCAACGCACAGAAACCGATGGAAAGCGTGTCGATGCCAGCTGGGTCGACGAAACTCGCGACGAAGCCGGTGGGTCTGTTGACCGATGCGGTCATCCAGCGCATCGACACGGCCAACGGGGGGATTGTTCTTAAACACGGGGACATTCCAAACCTCGGCATGCCGGCGATGACCATGGCGTTTGAGGCGGACGCAGCGACGCTCAAACGAGTGAAAGCAGAGGAGAAGGTGCGCTTTCAAAGGTAACCTGGACCCAAAACAAAAAGACCCCGCGGGGTTAGGCACGGGGTCAGGTACCGAACTGTCTGCGCCGGTTGAATCTAGACCCCCAGGGGGTCGTTTTCGGACGGCGACACACCCTTGTGCTTCACCTCTCATTTGGTCCCGTCGCCTGGAATCGAACCAGGATCTCAGCCTTCGGAGGGCCGAATTCTATCCGTTGAAATACGACGAGTGGGCCGCTGATTATCGCCTATCGGGCGAGCGATTCGAGAGCGATCGGATCGGCCGACGGATCGATCCGCGCACCGGTGCGATCGAAGCCCAGCCCCGACAGGTACACGTTGAAGGTGCGTCGGCCGACGCTCATCAGCGCAAAGGCTTCGGGGTCGAGCAACCAGTTGTGAATCAAGCCGCTGATAAGCGCATGCAAGCCCTGGGCTGCTGTGCTTGCCGGCAACGTCATTTTGATTTGGGCGCGACGCGCGGCAAGCCGCAAGGCCTTCTCGAAATCGGCCACGCAACTGTTACGAGCCTCGAGATGGCGCAATCGCACCGAAGCCATTTCGCCGACGTACTCGACTTTTTGCGTTGCCACTTCGAAGACGCGACGCGCCTGCGGATCGGTCGTTACCAGCCGCAAAGCCACGATCATTCCGGCCTCTATGACGGCCAGCGGATCGACCGAAGGCTCCGCAGAAAAGCGCGTGGCGTTTTCCATCGGAAGTTTCACGCGCTCCATCATGGCGTTGAACAGATCGGCCTTGTCCTTGAAATGCCAGTACACGGCACCGCGCGTGGCACCCGCCTGCTCGGCGATCTGCTGCAACGAGGTCTTGGATACCCCTTGTGACTGGAAAAGTATTTCGGCCGCATCGATCAGTCGATGCCGCGTCGCGAGGGCCTCTTCCTTGGTACGGCGTGCCAAAACTGTCTCCTGGAGTGTGTAGATTCGGGGCTGAAACCGGTTGCCGACTATACATCCACGAATGTATGTAAACTCCGGGCTGCCGATCGGTTGCAGTGGCGGCATGGTTTTTGCGCGCGCCCTGCAGCCGAATCCCCATTCGGCCTCTTCTTCTTTGTCTGCCGTCCTCCGAAGGAATCGCATGCCCGTCTTGCATGTTTCTCACCGCCCGTCGTCCACATGGCGCGTTGTTGCCACTGCCGCCGCCGTTGCGGCCCTTCTGTCGCTCGCTGCCTGCGGCAAGGGCGATGCCCCCGCGGCCGGCGGTGCGCCCGGTGCCGGTGGTAGCAAGCCGTCGCCTGAAGTGGGTGTGGTGATCGCGACGCCCGGCAATGTCGGCCTCGTGACCGAGCTGCCGGGTCGGCTCGAAGCCTCGCGCATCGCCCAGGTCCGGGCCCGCGCGGCCGGCATCCTGCAGGAGCGACTGTTCAAGGAAGGCAGCGACGTCAAGGCGGGCCAGCCCTTGTTCCGTATCGATGCCGCGCCCTACACGGCTGCAGCGCAAAGCGCCCAGGCCAGCCTGGCACGCGCTGAAGCCAACGCGGTGCAGGCCAAGGCGCTGGCAGACCGCTACAAGCCGCTGGTCGAAGCCAATGCCGTCAGCAAGCAGGAATATGCCAACGCGGTTGCAGCGCAAAAAACGGCCGAGGCCGATGTGGCCGTCGGCCGCGCCACGGTCGCGACCGCGAAGATCAACCTCGGCTATGCCGCGGTGACCGCGCCGATCTCGGGCCGCATCGGCCGCTCGCTCGTCACCGAAGGCGCGTTGGTCGGCCAGGGCGATGCCACGCAGCTCGCGGTCATCCAGCAGATCAACCCGATGTATGTCAACTTCACGCAGTCGGCCACCGATGTGCTGAAGCTGCGCCGTGCCATGCAGGACGGTCAGTTCAAACATGCCGCCGGCACGGACGCGGCCAGCGTGCGCGTCGTGCTCGAAGACGGCACCGAATACGCGTTGCCCGGCAAGCTGCTGTTCACCGATCTCACGGTCGACTCGACCAGCGGACAGGTGACGTTGCGCGCCGAGGTTCCCAACCCGAAGGGCGATCTGCTGCCGGGCCTGTACGTGCGCGTGCGCATCGAGCAAGCCCAGATGAGCAACGCGATCGCCATTCCCCAGCAGGCCGTGACGCGCACGCAGACGGGCGACACCGTGTCGATCGTCGATGCCGCAGGCAAGATCACCAAACGTCCCGTGAAGATCAGTGCCGCGCAAGACAACCAGTGGATCGTGCTCGATGGCCTCAAGGCCGGTGAGCAGGTGATGGTCGACGGTTTCCAGAAACTGCAGATGTTGCCGCCCGGCACGCCCGTGAAGGCGGTGCCTTGGACGGCGCCATCGGCTGCAGCCGGCGGCAGTGCACCGGCTGCCACGCCTGCTGCGCCGGCTTCTGCGGCTTCCGCCGCGAAGTCGTAAGGAGCGAGCCCGCATGGCCAAGTTTTTTATCGAACGCCCGATCTTCGCGTGGGTGATCGCGCTGTTCGTCATCGTGATGGGCAGCGTGGCGATCACGCAGCTTCCGATCTCGCAATATCCGCCGGTCGCGCCTCCCGCGATCGTCGTGACCACCGCCTATCCGGGTGCATCGGCGCAGACGCTGGAAGACAGCGTGTTGTCGGTGATCGAACGCGAAATGAACGGTTCGCCCGGCTTGATTTACATGGAATCGGTGGCACAAGCCGACGGCACCGGCACCATCACGATCACCTTCGAGACCGGCACCAACGCCGACCTTGCACAAGTCGACGTGCAGAACCGTTTGTCGCGTGCCACGCCGCGTCTGCCTGCATCAGTGACGCAGCAAGGCGTACGCGTCGACAAGGCGCGCAACAACTTCCTGCTGTTCACTATCCTGTCGTCCGACGATCCGAAGATCGATCCGATCGCGCTGGGCGATTACGCCTCACGCAACGTGCTGCCTGAACTGCAGCGTGTGCCCGGCATCGGCCAGGCCCAGTTGTTCGGCACCGAGCGCGCCATGCGCGTGTGGATCGACCCGGCCAAGCTGCAGGGCTATTCGCTCTCGGCGGCCGACGTCAACGCGGCCATTCGCGCACAGAACGCGCAAGTGTCTTCGGGCTCGATCGGCGACCTGCCGAACATCACGGGCCAGAGCATTGCAGCGACGGTGCTGGTCACCGGCCAGCTCAGCACCGTCGAGCAGTTCGGCAACATCGTGCTGCGCGCCAACACCGACGGCTCGGCCGTGCGCCTGAAAGACGTCGCCCGCATCGAGCTCGGCGGCCAGGCTTATTCGACCTCGGCACGGCTGAACGGTCAGCCTGCGGTGGGTATCGGCGTCCAGCTGGCACCCAGCGGCAACGCGCTGCAATCTGCCAAGGCGATCCGCGTCAAGATGGCCGACTTGGCCAAGTACTTTCCGCCGGGCGTGAAGTGGAGCATCCCGTACGACAGCTCGCGCTTCGTCAGCATTTCGATCACGGAAGTGGTGAAGACGCTGCTCGAAGCAATCGCGCTGGTGTTCGTGGTGATGTTCCTGTTCCTGCAGAACTGGCGCTACACGATCATTCCGACGATCGTCGTGCCGATCGCGCTGCTCGGCACCTTTGCCACGCTGCTGGGTCTGGGCTACTCGATCAACGTGCTCACTATGTTCGGCATGGTGCTGGTGATCGGTATCGTGGTGGACGATGCCATCGTGGTGGTGGAGAACGTCGAACGCATCATGACCGAGGAGGGGCTGCCGCCGCTTGAAGCGACGCGTAAGGCCATGGGGCAGATCTCGGGCGCCATCATCGGCGTGACCGTGGTGCTGATCTCGGTGTTCGTGCCGCTGGCATTTTTTGCCGGCTCGACCGGCAACATCTATCGCCAGTTCGCTGCGGTGATGGTCGCGTCGATCGGCTTCTCCGCCTTCATGGCCTTGTCGCTGACGCCGGCGCTCTGCGCCACGCTGCTCAAGCCGGTCGACGAAGGGCATCATGAAAAGCGCGGCTTCTTCGGCTGGTTCAACCGCAGCTTCAACCGCACGGCAAAGGGCTACGAGAGCGTGGTCGCGCGCATGCTGAAACGCGCGGCGCGCTACCTCGTCATCTACGTGGCAATCGTCGCTGCGGTGATCGTGGTGTTCCGCGGTTTGCCGACTTCGTTCCTGCCGCAGGAAGACCAGGGCAACATCATCGTGAACGTGCAGTTGCCGCCTGGCGCGACGCGAGATCGCACGCTGGACGTCATGAAGCAGGTCGAGGGCTATATCCTGAAGCAGCCTGAAGTGCAGAGCATGGTCGGCGTGCTGGGCTTCAGCTTCTCGGGCCAGGGCCAGAACGCTGGCCTCGCCTTCGTCACGCTGAAAGACTGGGACCAGCGCAAGGAAGCCGGCCAGTCGGCGGATGCGCTTGCCGGTCGCGCCTTCGGTGCGCTGTCGAAGATTCGCGACGCATTCATCTACCCGTTGAGCCCACCGCCCATTCCCGAGTTGGGCAATGCCAGCGGCTTCACCTTCCGGTTGCAAGACCGCAGTGGCGCGGGTCACGAAGCGCTCATCAACGCCCGCAACCAGATGCTCGGCATGGCGTCGCAGAACAAGCTGCTGTCGCAGGTACGGCCCGACGGCCTCGAAGACGCGCCGCAGTTGCAGATCGACATCGACCGCGACAAGGCGAGCGCGCTGGGCGTGAGCTTCGACGCGATCAACACGACCTTGTCGACCACGCTCGGTTCAAGCTACATCAACGACTTCCCGAACCGGGGTCGCCTGCAGCGCGTGGTGGTGCAAGCCGACGCGCCGGCACGGATGCAGCCGCAAGACCTGCTCAAGCTCAACGCGAGCAACGCTCAGGGCAATCCGGTACCGCTGTCGACCTTCGCGACGACGCGCTGGGTCAACGGTGCGCAGCAAACGGTGCGCTACAACGGCTATCCGGCGGTGCGCATTTCGGGCTCGGCTGCCCCGGGCAGCAGTTCGGGCGCGGCGATGGAAGAGATGGAAAAGATGGCCGCGAAATTGCCGCCAGGCTTCGGCTACGAATGGACCGGCCAGTCGCGTGAAGAAAAACTCGCCGGCTCGCAAGCCATCGTCCTGTACGGCTTCGCGATCCTGGCGGTGTTCCTGTGCCTGGCCGCGCTGTACGAGAGCTGGTCGATTCCGCTGGCGGTGATTCTGGTGGTGCCGTGCGGCGTGCTGGGCGTGCTGCTGGCCACCATGTTCCGCTCGTATTCGAACGACGTGTACTTCCAGGTCGGTTTGATCACCATCATCGGCCTATCGGCTAAGAACGCGATTCTGATCATCGAGTTCGCCAAGGATCTGCAGGCCCAGGGCAAGGGCGTCGTGGAGTCAGCACTGGCTGCAGCGCACCTGCGGTTCCGGCCGATCATCATGACCTCGCTGGCCTTCGGCCTCGGCGTGCTGCCGCTGTTTCTGGCGACCGGCGCGGGCTCGGCGAGCCAGCGCGCCATCGGCACCGGCGTGCTCGGCGGCATGATCACCGGCACCGGCTTGGCTGTGTTCTTCGTACCCCTCTTCTTCGTGATCGTGCGCGGTTTCTTCAAGGGCAGCAAACGACAGCAAGAACTCCAGGCGCGCACGGCGACGCCCGTCGGCGGAGCAGAAACCCATGAATAAAAAATTGCTTCTGACAGGCATCGCGACGGCGGCGGTGCTGCTGGCGGGCTGCTCGCTGGCACCCAAGTACGAACGCCCGGCAGCGCCGGTGGCAACCGTGTTCCCGGGCGATCCGGCGCAACCCTCAGGGTTATCGGCCGCCTCAGTGCCGTGGCAGGAGTTCTTCACCGATCCGCGGCTGACGAAGCTCATCGATCTGGCGCTGGCCAACAACCGTGATCTGCGCGTGTCGGCGTTGAACATCGAGCAGGCCCGTGCGCAGTTCCGCATCCAGCGCGCGGCGTTGTTCCCTACGGTGGGCGTGGCTGCCAGCGGCTCGCGCTCGCGGCCTAATCCATTTGGCGCGATCAGCGCGAGCGCCCCGAGCGTCTCTTCCAGCTATGCGGTCAATCTCGGCATCACCGCCTGGGAGATCGACTTCTTCGGCCGCATCACCAGCCTGAAAGATGCGGCGCTGGCGCAATACCTCGCCACCGAAGAATCGCGCAAGGCAGCACAGATCAGCCTGATCGGCGCGGTGGCGCAGGGCTGGCTCACGCTGCTAGCCGACGACGAACTGCTGGAGCTGACCCGCCAAACGCTGGGCACGCGCAACGAATCGGTGCGGCTGACCAAGCTGCGCTTCGACAACGGCGTGTCGTCTGAAATCGACCTCCAGCTGGCCAACTCGCTGGCAGAAACCGCCAAGGCTTCTTACGCACAGCAGCAGCGCCTGCGCATGCAGGACGAGAACGCGCTGGTGCTGTTGCTCGGCGCGCCCATGCCACCCGAAGCGATGACCGGTGCCGACGCCAACAAGCTCGACAGCGTGAAGTCGATTCCGGATGTGCCGGCAGGCCTGCCATCCGACCTCCTTGCGGAGCGGCCCGACATCCGCGCGGCCGAGCAACAACTGCTCGCAGCCAACGCCAACATCGGTGCGGCACGCGCGGCGTTCTTTCCGCGGATCTCTCTGACCACGTCGATCGGCACGGTCAGCAGCCAGTTCTCGGGGTTGTTCGACAGCGGCTCGAAGGCATGGTCGTTCGCACCGCAGCTCTCGTTGCCGATCTTCAATGCCGGCGCCAACATCGCGGGACTCGATTCGGCCAAGGCCGGCCGTGACATCGCCGTGGCGCAGTACGAGAAGAGCATCCAGTCGGCCTTTCGCGACGTGGCGGATGCACTTGCCGGACGCGCCACGCTCACCGAGCAATTGCGGGCACAGCGCGCGCAAGCCGACGCCGAAGGGATCCGCTTCAAGTTGTCGGACCTGCGCTACCGCAACGGCATTGCCAGCGCGCTCGACCTGCTCGATGCGCAGCGCTCGCAATTCGCGGCGCAGCAGGCGACGGTGCAGGCACATTTGCTCCAGTTGCAAAACCAGGTGGTGCTCTACAAAGCGCTCGGCGGGGGCTGGAAGGAATAAGGGCTCCTTATAATCGCCGGTTGATTTGAAAAGCCCCCCGACGAGCCCCCGATATTGAGGACGCAATGAGCGCAGACCCGCATCCCCAGGCCACAGAAGACGCCCACACCGGACCGATCAAGAACCCGAAGCAGTTGCTGCTGGCGGTCTTTTTCTCGTTCATTGCGCCCATCCTGATCATCGTGGGACTCGTCTCTTACGTCGTGTCAGGTACGCATCCTTCAGGCACGGCAGAAGGCGACAGCATGGCGCTTTACGGCGTGTCGAAAGACAACCGTGATCGCGATCTGGCAGACCGCCTGAAGCGGGTCGGCTCCATCGAAATCCGCGATGCCAACCGCGAGCTCGCCACCGGCGAGGCGGTGTTCAAGGCGCAATGCGTCACCTGCCACGGTGCACCCGGCATTGCCGGCGCACCGCACTTCAGCGACGCCGCTGCCTGGGGCCCGCGCATCGGCCAGGGTTACGCCACGTTGCTCGACCACGCGCTGCATGGCAAGGGCGTGATGCCAGCGCAAGGAGGCGGAGACTACGAGGATGTTGAAGTGGGCCGCGCGGTGGTCTACATGGCGAATGCCGGTGGTGCCACGTTCCCGATCCCGGACCGGCCAGCAGCAACCCCAGCCGATGGCGCCGCGCCGGCTGCCGATGCTGCTGCACCCGCAGCCGCCGCGCCCGCAATGCCTGCTGCACCTGCAGCCGTCAAGTAATTCGAAGCGAGCCACCGTGCGGCGCGCGAGGCTGCACTCCCTGCTCTTGCAAACCAGCCGGCGTCAAGCCGGCTTTTTTGTGGCCGGGCTCATCACGTATCCGAACCGCGTCGGCAGTTCGGCAGCGACCACCGTCTCAGGCTGCCAGCGCCCGGCTTCGATGGCGTCGGCCGCCAGTCCGACGTCTTGCGTGTGCACCAGCCCCAGCCCGATCGGCGCGACGAGATAGAGCTTGCCGCTTTCATCGACAAGGCACGCGCTGGGCTCGACCGACGTGCCGGTGTGCGCCGTCACCGAGAAATCGTCCATGACGCGCCAGATAAAAGGGGTGGCTTCGAGTTCGACATAGACGCGCTGCGGCCCGTTCTGAAAGAACCATTGGCCGCTGTCGTCGTGGTCGTAGTTGCGCTGAATGAAGTCGATCAGCTTGTCGTGCCGCAACAGCGACCCTTTAGCTTCTGGAAAGGCGCCGGCGGCCTGCGTGCGGTCGTCTCGCATGTACCAGTTGCCGCGTGCGTCGAGCCCGAGCCAGCCGTAGCAATGCGGTACGTTCGGCCACTTGGCCAGAGCCTGCTTGACGATGTCATCCATGATTTGATTCTGCGCGAACAGGACAGGATGCGGCGGCTCGTCGGCTAAAGCCCCGAACGCTTGGAGAGCCAGCCGCCAACGCGCTCGGGCATGCCGCGTACATGGCCGGGCGGCAGCCCGAGCGGAAAGCCGACGTGGCCACCGTGCGGCGGCTGCCACAGCGTGACGTGGCTGCCGACGTCTTCTTGCCGCGGCAGACTGACCGCGGGCACGAACGGGTCGTTGGTCGCGTTGACAACCAGCGCCGGGATGCGGATCGCGCTCAGGTGCGGCTTGGCCGAGCCTCGCTCCCAGTAGTCGTCGGCATCGCGAAAGCCGTGCAGCGGCGCGGTGAAGACGTTGTCGAATTCGTACAGGTCACGCGCCGCGACAAGCCGATTGCGATCGAACAGGCCAGGGTGCTGTTTCAGTTTGGCCAGCGCCTTCGGTTTCATGCTCGACAAAAACATACGCGTGTACACCACGCGGTTGAAGCCGCGGCCGATCGCGTGGCCTCCGGCGGCCAGATCGAGTGGTGCTGAGATCGATGCAATGGCGCTGGCGACCTTCGAGGCCTCGTCGCCCGCCTCTTCGGCCCAGCGCAGCAACGCATTGCCGCCGAGGGAAACGCCTGCCGCCAACATCGGGCCGCCGCCGCTCGCATCGTGCTGCGTGCGCAGCCGCGACAAGACCCAGCCGATCTCTTCGTAGTCGCCCGAGTGGTAGGCCCGTGGCGCAAGGTTGATCTCGCCGCTGCAACCGCGAAAGTGCGGCACGGCAAAGGCCATGCCGTGCGTCGCGGCAAAGGCGGCGAAGGCCTCGGAGTAATGGCTGTGCGAAGAGCCCTCGAGACCGTGGAACAGCACCAGCAACGGACGCGGCGCCAAGCCCAGCGAATCGACGAAATCGACATCGATGAAATCACCGTCCGGAGCGTTCCAGCGCTCGCGGCGATAGGGCGGCAACGGCCCGTCGCTGCGCCGGCCGAACAGCGCGGGCCAGATGGTTTGCAGGTTGCCGCCGGGTAGCCAGCGCGGCGCAATGTAATCGAGTGGCATCGGAGCGGACTCAGTGCACATCAGTACGGCATCAGTGCAGCGTTTGCGGAAACTCGTTGGCGTCGTCGGGCGCGTGCGCACTGCCAGGGCTCGCATGGTGCGCGACCATGCGCCAGCCGTGCGGCGTCTTGTGATAAACGTTGGTGGCCAACACGAAAGCATGGCGTGGCCCTTCGCTCGTGAGCACCTCGATGCGCTCGAGCACGTTGTGAACGGCGCTGGCAATCGATTCGACCTTGCGAACACGCGCGGGCGTTGCATGGATCGCACCGTTGCCGAACATCTGCTCGAAGGCAGCGCGGATAGCGACCTGGCCGACCAGACGCGGGCCGCCCGGATGCACGCAGAACACCTCGTCGTCGTCCGACCAGCAGCCCATCAGCGCCTCGATGTCACCGCGCTGCAGCGCAGCGTAGAACGCAGCCTCGATGTCGTCGGCGGAACCGGTGACGCTTGCGGCAGGGGATGAAGTCTTGGGCATGAACAGGTGATTTTGCCTCGATGGGCCAGAGGCTGCAGGCGGTCTGCCGTTGCCCTCTATCGCTGCGGTCAGCCGTCCGATCCTTCAGGCACCCAACCAACTCCGCGCCACGCCACGCAGATCACCTTGCGATGCCCGCCACACCAGCTCGGGCGCGGCGATGTGCACGCCAGGTGGCGCGAGCACCAAGGCGACATCGACCAGCTCGGCCACCTTCGACGCACGCACCGGTTGCTCGCTGCTCGGCACCATGAGGCGCGTGATCGACAGCATCCACGCTGCCAGCTTCTCGCCTGTGTTCGCGTGCTTCAGCGCGGTCGGCTTCTGCGCCGAGCGCAAGAGGATGACGCGATCGAACCCCAGCGCGACGACCGCCTGCTCGTCCAGGCTCGCGAGACCGCGCTTGAGCGCCTCGGGCATGCCGCCTTGCGCGTGCGGCTGCACGATGACCAGCGTGGTCACGCCGCACGCACGCAGCCAACGCGCGAGATCGGGCAGCTGCGCCGGATCGGGCAACCACAGCGCCCGCTCGCGGTCGTGATACAGCCGCGGGGGATCGAACGCCACGATGGCCGTGTCGGCCGACACGCGCGGCCACTCGGCGATCGGCATGGCTTTGGAAGACGACTCAAGCGCGCCCGACGTCGTCGGCACGAGCACCGTCTCGACACCGCGCAGCCCGTCACGCATCGGCTCGCGCGCCAGCACCCGTGTATGTGCGTAGCGGTGGCTGCCGGCCAGCCGGCGCACCAGCTCGTTGCCGAGCGCGCCCGTCGCCCCCGCGATCAACAGCGTGCCCAGCGCTGCAGCGGACGGTACGGCAGGCATCGGGCGCTGCGCTGCGCGGAGCACTTGCAAAGGGTCGACGGGCATGCATCTATGCTACCTTTCCGAACTTCTCTTCAAGGGCGAACCCCATGACCCAATCGATGCAACGCTGGCTTTTGATTCTGGTCGCGACGCTGTCGCTGTCATCCCTCACCGGCTGCGGCTACAACGACTTTCAGAAACTCGACGAGTCGAGCAAGTCGGCCTGGAGCGAAGTGCTCAACCAGTACCAACGGCGCGCCGACCTGGTGCCGAATATCGTTGCATCGGTCAAGGGCCAGGCCAATTTCGAGCAAGACACGCTGACCAAGGTGATCGAGGCGCGCGCCAAGGCGACGTCGATCCAGGTCACGCCCGAAACATTGAACAACCCCGAGGCTTTCGACAAGTTCCAGAAGGCGCAAGGCGAACTGTCGGGCGCGCTGTCGCGGCTGATGGTCGTGTCGGAGCAGTACCCGCAATTGCAGGCGAACCAGGCTTTCCGCGATTTGCGCGTGACGCTCGAAGGCACCGAGAACCGCATCACCGTAGCGCGCAACAGCTATATCAAGACGGTCCAGGAATACAACGTGCTGGCACGGAGCTTTCCGACCAACATTACGGCCAAGGTGTTCAGCTATCCGCCCAAACCCACCTTCAGCGTGCAGAACGAATCGCAGATTTCCGTGCCCCCTACCGTCGACTTTGGCGCTCCGAAGAAGTAACGACCGTTGAAGCTGCACATGGCTGTCGCCGCGGTTCTGCGTTGTGTCGAGCGCTTGCTGGCGGCGATCTTTTTCGTCCTGATGGCCGGTGCCGCGATGGCGCAAGGCGTGCTGCCGGTGCCCGCGCTCGACGCCCGCGTGATCGACCAGACCGGCACGCTCGATGCCGCTGCGCGCCAGTCGCTCGACGCCAAGCTCGCCGCTTTCGAGCAAAAGAAGGGCTCGCAGATCGTCGTGCTGATGGTGCCGACCACGCAGCCCGAAGACATCGCGAGCTACGCGAACCGCGTCGCCGCCACCTGGAAAATCGGACGCAAGGAGGTCGGTGACGGCGTGCTGGTGATCGTGGCCAAAGACGATCGCAAGATGCGCATCGAGGTGGCCCGCACGCTCGAAGGCGCGGTGCCCGACCTCACCGCGGCTCGCATCATCGACGAGCAGATGAAACCGCGCTTTCGCGAGAATGACTTTGCCGGCGGCATCGGTGCCGCAGTCGATCAACTGGTGGCGGTGATCGGCGGCGAGGCATTGCCTGAAGTCCAGCGCCCTGCTTCACAACGTGGCGGGCTCGGCCGCATCTGGCGCCATCGCTGGTTCGACGAGGCGGCCGTGCATCGTGTGCTGCCGCCCGAGCTGCTCGAGCGGCTCACGCAACGCGTGGCCGCCAGCGAACGCCGCCACAGCGGCGAGATCCGCATCTGCGTCGAGGCCGGGCTGCCGCTGTCGTACCTGTGGCGCAGCGCACCGGCGCGGCAACGTGCCGTCATGCTCTTCGGCAAGCTGCGCACATGGGACACCGAGCACAACAACGGCGTCCTGATCTATCTGCTGCTGGCAGAACACGCCATCGAGATCGTGGCCGATCGCGGTATCGACGCCCATGTGAGCGCCGACGATTGGGCGGCGATGGCCCAACGCATGGGCGCCGCGTTTCGCGAGGGCCGCTTCGAAGATGGGCTCACGCAAGCGCTGGGGGAAGTGTCCGCGCTGCTGGTCGAACACTTTCCGCTGGACGACGGCGTGGCCAATCGCAACGAGCTGCCGGACACACCGGTCGTGCTTTAACGCGCGACAGCTCGCCGCCTCGGACTGGTCCTGCACGAAAAGTCCGCTATGTCTGCTACGCCACATAGCGCGGCAGGCCCAATGTCCTAGCTTTCCAGGAGAAAGCCATGGCAGACAACCTCAACAACCGCGGCCCGCAAGACCGCAGCCGCATCAACGTGAACGAGGCGCACGAGCTGCGCTATTGGACGCAGACCTTCAGCGTCACCGAAGCCAAGCTCAGATCGGCCGTGGCTGCGGCCGGCGTCTCCACCGAGAAGGTACTGCGCTATTTGGGCAAGTGATCGGGGCAAGCGAGCCGCCTGGCACCCGCAGCGAATCAAGCGCCTTCGGTTGGCCTCGCCGATGCCGCCACCGCCGCCACTGCCGCCACGGCCGGTACCAGCAACTTCATGTTGATCGAATGCGCCGCGTTCAGCTCCAGCTGAACCGCCCGCGTTACCTGCATGAGCAAACGCAAGCGCCGGTTGCTGTCACGCAGCCGGTCGGAGAGGCCTTTCGAGATGGCCAGTAGCAGGCGTGCTGCCACCGTGGGATGGCCGTCGATCAATGACATCAGAGCCTCGCGCGACAACGTCGCGAGCTTGAGGTCGGTCAACGCGGTGCAGGTGGCTGAACGCGGCGCGCCGTCGAGCAAGCCCATCTCGCCGATCAGGCTGCCCGGGCCGATCACCGACACCACGATCTCTTCACCGGTCACGCCGGTACCGCTTTCGGCACGCACCTCGCCTTCGAGCACCAGCGCCATGTAGTCGGTGTCGTCGGCCTCGTCCTGTTCCATCAGGATCAGGCCGGCACGCACGAAAGCCGGCTCCATCGCATCGATGACGATGAGCGCGTCTTCGAGTTCGAGCTGGGCCAATGGCGCCGCGAGCATCAGCAGGCGTGCGGCGCGCTCGCGAAGATCGGGCCTCACCACGGAATTGTTCATTTGGCGAAACCTGGAGAAGTGATCGAAGCGTGGGCACCCTGCCCCGCCATGTTGGACAGGGTGGCTACGGGTAAGGCCCACACCGCCGCACCGCCGACACCGTGAAAGCGTCGACCCGCTGCCGCCTCCACCAGCCAGCCGCCAGTGAACTCGCCGAACGCCGGCAGGATGGCCTGGCGCGCCTCGCTGACGAAGCACGGCATGCGCAAGCTGTCCCTGCCGCGCCCGTACAGCTTGCACGCCGGATGCAGATGGCCCGCCAGAACGAAGTGCGTCGGGTGCGTTTGCGGATGGTGGCAGCAGGCGAACGGGCCGATGAGCCAGGGCTCGTCGACCACGTCGATGCGCAGCGACGCCGGCGGATCGCCCGCGCGGCGGTCGTGGTTGCCGCGCACCAGCGTCATGTCGATATCTGCATGACCGTCGCGCCAGACCTGCAGCGTGGTGAGCACGCTGCGCGCCTGCGCGGCATGCAGGAAGTCGCCGAGAAAAACGATGCGCCTAGGCGCGTGACGTTCGATCAGCGCGTCGAGTCTCCCGAGGTTTTCGAGCGTGGTGCCGCCCGGCACCGGCTGACCGAGCGCGCGGTACGTTGCGGCCTTGCCGAGATGCAAGTCGGCGACAAAGAGAACTTGCCCGGTGGGCCACCAGATGGCGCGCTCAGGAAGCAACTGCAGGGTTTCATCGGCCCATTGGACCTGGCAAGGAAGAGAAGCAGACACGAGCGGCGGGTTGATGACAGAGGCGATGGCAGCGGTGGAGGAAAGGCAGGAATCGGCGGAGCGTCAAAAGGGAGTGCAGTGTCTCAAATTGTCAGCAATTTGTGACCACGCATGGTTAAACTCGTTGCACTGCAGGAGAGCGGGCGTTCGTCAGAACGGCCCACCGAAGGCGCAAACTCCCATGAACGCTCAGGTAAACCGCACGCCGGTTGTGTACTGCACCTTTTGAAAAGCCGTCTGGAGAGCCGTCACGCCATGTGACGCACCGAAGGAGCAACTGCCGCAAGCCTCTCTTGCAGCACGAATCTCTCAGGTACCAAGGACAGGGGGAGCGGCCATTGAAATACTTTCAAAAGGTCTCCCCATGCGCGTGATCGTTCTCGGCGCCGGCTTGCTCGGCGTCACCTCTGCGTACTACCTCCAACAGCTCGGCCACGAAGTGACCGTGATCGACCGGCAAGCCACACCGGCCGCCGAAACCAGCTTCGCCAACGGCGGCCAGATCTCGGTCAGCCATGCCGAACCCTGGGCCAACCCGAGCGCACCGCTCAAGGTGCTGCAGTGGCTAGGCAAGGAAGATGCGCCACTGCTCTTTCGCATTCGCGCCGACATGCGCCAATGGCTATGGGGACTGGAGTTCCTGCGTGAATGCACGCCGGCGCGCACCCGGCACAACATCGAGCAGATCGTTCGGCTCGGAACCTACAGCCGCAGCATGCTGCAGGCGCTGCGGCGCGACGCCGGCATCGCCTACGACGAGCGCACACAGGGCATCCTGCATTTCTACACCGACGAAAAAGAGTTCGACGGCGCGTTGAAGCCGAGCGAACAGATGCGCGCCCTCGGTTGCGAGCGTCTGGTGATCTCGGCCGACGAGGCCATCAGGATCGAGCCTGCGCTGGCGCATGTGCGGTCACGCCTGGCCGGCGCCACGTACACGGCCGAAGACGAATCGGGCGATGCCAACCGCTTCGCACGCGAACTGGTCAAGCTCTGCGAAGTGGCGGGAGTCAAGTTTCTGATGAGCCACACGGTAACCGCGATCCGCCAAGCCGGCGGCAAGATCGAACATGTCGAAGCGACCGACATCGAAGGCCGGTTCCAGAAGTTGCAGGCCGATTCGTATGTGCTGGCGATGGGCTCGCTCAGCCCAATCTACGCCAAACCGCTCGGCATCCGACTGCCTATCTATCCGGCCAAAGGCTACTCGGTGACGATGCCGGTGAAAGACGCATCGAAGGCGCATCAGGTCTCGTTGACCGACGACGAATTCAAGCTCGTGTTCTCGCGCTACACCGCCGAAGACGGCCGCGGCGACCGCCTTCGCATCGCCGGCACCGCCGAACTCAACGGCTACGACCGCGACCTGAACCGCGTGCGTTGCGAAGCTATCGTGAAGCGCGTCGAAGACCTGTTCCCTGGCGCCGGCGATGCGACGCAAGCGCAGTTCTGGACCGGCTTGCGCCCGGCTACGCCGAGCAACGTGCCGCTGATCGGCAAGACCAAGCTGCCGAACTTTTTCCTGAATACCGGACACGGCACCCTTGGCTGGACGCATGCCTGCGGCTCCGGCAAATCGATCGCTCGCATCGTCAGCGGCCTGACGCCCGAAGTGGACTTCGCCTTTACGAAGGCTTGATGAGCTCCACCACACGGCCGTCGCCGATGAACGACTGACCGACCAGCATCCGGAAGCGCGTGTCTGCGGTGAACAGTGGCAGTGCCACGGATGGCGCCAGGAACTCGACCTGCACTGCGCGCGACTGCCCGCGTCGCAGCACCGCCGCTCCTTGCGGTAGCAGCCAGCGCGCCGAGAAAGCCTGGTTGTCGACGACGAATGCGCAGTGATGCTCGCCCTCGGCGATGGCCTTGTCTTCCGCCGGCACGCTGGCCGGACGCAAGGTAATGTCGACCAGCGCCTGCGGCTTGAACGCACTGCCGGCAACGAAAGTCGGCGGCAGCGTACCGGCAACCGTGGTCTGCGGCTTGCGCTTGATCCTGCCGATGAGCCAGCCGACGATGTTGCCGACGATCGGCACCCAGATCAACATCATCAGAGTGCCGACGTTGCGCAGCGCACCCGGCTCGGCGTAATGTCGGATGAAGGCACCGACGACCGCGGCACCGAGCAGGATGGCGACGATGAGCTGGCGGCGGAACTGGATGGAGGTGGTCATGCGTGCGGCATTTTGTGCCTCGACCGATGGGGACCATCGAGGCTAGAGCGGCGGCAATGGTCGCGACGGCTTGCGCTCGCGACGGGGTCGCTTCCGTGCGCCCTGGCCGTCGGCACTTTCGCCGCCGCTGTCGTTGCCGATCCCGCTGCCTTTGACCCTGGCCGGACGACGCTCGCTGCCGAACGCCAGCGTGCTCCTGACGCCCTCCACGCCGCCCACCGGCACCGCGCCACCCGCTGCCTTCTCCAGTTGCTCGACCATGCGCGCGATGCGGTCGGCCACGCTTTCGTTCGTGAGCTTTTCGCGGAAGCGCTCGATCATCAAAGGGAATGCGAACGGCGTCGGGCGCGCCAGCGTTTGCACGACCAGCTGCTGCGTATTCAAGCGCGCGAGGCTCACGCGCAAGCGGCCGATCTCCAGTTCCTGCGCGAGCAGTTCCTGCTCGGCCTGCAGCAGCAGCCGGTTCTGCGGATCGTATTTACGGAACACCTCCCAGAACAACGACGACGATGCCTGTAGTTGCTTGTTGCTGCGCTTCTCGCCCGGATAGCCCTGGAAGATCAGTCCGGACACGCGCGCGATTTCGCGAAATCGACGCTGTGCCAGCTCGCCCGCATTCAGGCTTTCGAGCACCTCGTGCAACAGCGTCGCCTCGTCCACCGGCGCAAGCACCTGTGGCAGCAGCGCCGGCCAGTCGACATCGGTGGCGCTGAGCAGCTCGAAGCCATAGTCGTTGACCGCGATCGAGAAGGTCCGCGGTGCCTGTTGCGCGACGCGCCAGGCGATCAGGTTCGCGAGCCCGAGATGCACATGCCGCCCCGCGAACGGGTAGAGAAAAAGGTGCGAGCCTTCGCGCGTCTTCAGCACTTCGGCCAGCAGGGTTTGCGGCGTCGGCAGTGCCGACCACTGCTGCTGGATTTCTAGCAGCGGGCGCACGCATTGCAGTTCGGGCGAGTCGTACTTTCCCTCGCCGGCCAGCGCGAGTTGCTGCACGACCGCATCGGCCAGCGTGGTCGACAGCGGCATGCGGCCCCCGTTCCAGCGCGGCACCGCCGGGCGCTTGCCCGAGGCGCGACGCACCCATGCGGTCATTTCGTGGATGCGCACGAGTTCGAGCATGCGACCGCCGAAAAGAAAGCAGTCGCCCGGCTTCATGCGCGCCGCAAAACTCTCCTCGACACTGCCGAGCTTGGCACCGCCGACGAACTGCACCGTCATGCTGGCGTCGCTCACGATGGTGCCGATGTTCATGCGATGGCGGCGCGCCAGCCGCGCATCGGGCACGCGCCACACGCCTTCGGCATCGGGCACGGCGCGCTGGTAGTCCGGGTAAGCAGCGAGCGACGGGCCACCCTGCCGCACGAACGCCAGGCACCAGTCCCAGCTCTCGCGCGACAGCTGGGCGTAGGCAGCGGTGCTGCGCACTTCGTCGTACAGGTCGTCGGGCATGAAGCCACCGCCCAACGCGACGGTGACCAGGTGCTGCACCAGCACGTCGAGCGGTTGCTCCGGCGTGCTGCGCGCCTCGATGTGCCCGGCCGCAATCGCATCGCGCGCCGCAGCGCCCTCCACCATCTCGATGCTGTGCGTCGGCACCAGGGTGATGCGCGACGGCCGCCCGGGCGCATGGCCCGAGCGCCCGGCGCGCTGCAGCAAGCGCGCGACGCCCTTGGGCGAGCCGATCTGCAGCACACGCTCGACCGGCAAAAAATCGACGCCGAGGTCGAGACTTGAGGTGCACACCACTGCGCGCAGCTCGCCGCTCTTGAGCCCCGCCTCGACCCACTCGCGCACCGCGCGGTCGAGCGAGCCGTGGTGCAGCGCGATCAAACCCGCCCACTCCGGCTTGGCTTCGAGCATCGCCTGGTACCAGATTTCCGACTGCGAGCGGGTGTTGGTGAACACCAGCGTCGTCTTGCTCGACGCGATCTCCTCGATCACCTGCGGCAGCATCGTGAGCCCCAGATGCCCGCCCCACGGAAAGCGCTCGGCGCGGCCCGGCAACAGCGAATCGATGACCAGCTTCTTCGGGACCTCTCCTTGCACCATCGTGCCTTGCGCGGCGCCGCTGCCGAGCAGCGTGCGCATCGCCTCGTCCAGATTGCCCAAGGTCGCCGACATGCCCCACACGATGAGTGCCGGATTCCAGCGCTTGAGCCGCGCCAGCGCAAGCTGTACCTGCACCCCGCGCTTGTTGCCGAGAAGCTCGTGCCACTCGTCGACCACCACCATCTTCACGCTGCCCAGCACCTCGCTCGCGTCCGCGCGGGAGAGCAGCACCGACAGGCTCTCGGGCGTGGTGACGAGCACCGTGGGCAAGCGGGCGTTCTGCGCTGCGCGCTCGGCCGAGGCCGTGTCGCCACTGCGTGCGCCGGCGGACCAGTCGGGCGCGAGTGCCTCGAGCGGCTGCTGAAGCGCGCGCAGCGTGTCGGCCGCGAGTGCTCGCATCGGGGTGATCCAGAGCACGGTGAGGGGGGGCGCTGTCTTTCGCTTCGATGCCCGTTCGGGCGAGTCAGGCGTCACGGACTTCTTCGGCTTGGCGGCCTTCGGCGGAACTGCGAACGCGAGCAGTGCGCCGAGCCAGACCGCATACGTCTTGCCCGCGCCCGTGGTCGCGTGAAGCAGGCCGGATTCGCCGGCGGCGATGGCCTTCCAGACTTCGCGCTGGAACTTGAAGGGTTTCCAGCCGCGGGCCTGGAACCATTCGCTCAGCATGCGCGGGCTCAGCACGGGCAGCTTACGGCTTGCGAGCCCTGTACCCTCGACGTTGGCCAAAACCATTCGGCTAGGCAGGGTTCGACCGGAACGTGAGTTCGCAGTTCGGCGGTTGGATACCAAGGGGCGCGTAAAACCCAATGATCAAGAGGACGGGTACGCCGCGAAACGCGATCTCAAGATGTCGAGCCTCTGCGCTGTGAGGCGTGAAGGCGCTGGTCATATGAGCCAAACCTTTATTTGCAGATTGAAAGATCAGGCACAACGCAGCCTCCGCTTCCGTCTCTGGGCCAGGGTAGGCGGCCAAAGCCTGCTCCCTGGTCAGCATTGATAACGCCGAAAACTGCTCCACGCCCAGATCGCCATTCCTACGATTGGGACGGTTCGAGATTCCGGGGCTTGACGAGTTCGTCCCCTGCAAGCCGAGGAACTCCAAGATGGCGCGACAGTGGATGACTGCCGCTTCTATCGCCGCATTCGTAAACCCGGTAGCCTTGCCGTCAACGACCTGCCTCCCATCGAAAAAAATCTCCATGGAAGGGACTTCTTCCCAAGACATGTGATGACGCAAGGCTAGACGGCCGATCGCAATCGCCTCCATGCGGTATGCCAACGATGCCAAAACCTTGGAATCCGGAGCGGTCATTCGAATTGCCTTACCCGTTCGTTACTGATACAAAAAAACAGCGCTGAATCGCGATGCCAGCCACGGGTACTCGTGCGCTCGGCCATCAGGCCGACCCCGGCAGCAACGCCCCCAACGTCTCCAACGTATCTGCCTCCTCCACCGGCTTGTCCTCCCGCCACCGCAGCATCCGCGGGAAGCGCACGGCGATGCCGCTCTTGTGCCGCGTGCTCTTCGCGATGCCCTCGAAGCCGAGCTCGAAGACCAGCGTGGGCTTCACGCTGCGCACCGGGCCGAAGCTTTCGATGGTGGTCTTGCGGATGACGGCGTCGACGCGATTCATCTCCGCATCGGTAAGGCCTGAATAGGCCTTGGCGAAGGGCACGAGCTTGCGGTCTTCCTGCTCCGGCGGACCATCCCACACGGCGAAGGTGTAGTCGCTGTACAGGCTGGCGCGTCGCCCGTGGCCGCGCTGCGCGTAGATCAGCACGGCATCGATGCTGAGCGGGTCGATCTTCCACTTCCACCAAGTGCCGACGTCCTTGGTGCGGCCCACGCCATACGCGGCGTGGCGCTGCTTGAGCATCATCCCTTCCACGCCCATCGACCTGGCGGCTTCGCGCTGGCGCGACAGGTCGGCCCAGCCGTCGCCGGTGAGCGTCGGGCTCGCGATGAGTTGCGGGTGCTGTACCTCGGTCAGGAGCGCGTCCATCGCCATGCGGCGCTGTTCCTGCGGCAGCGCGCGCAGGTCCTTGCCTTGCCATTCGAGCAGGTCGTAGGCGAGCAGCACGACCGGGATTTCGCGCAGCAGCTTGGGGCCGAGCGTCTTGCGGCCGATGCGGCGTTGCAGTTCGGCGAAGGGCTGCACTTTGTCGTCTCGCCACACCACGATCTCGCCATCGAGCAAGGTGCCATCGGGCAGCGCCTCGCCCATGGTCGCGAGCTCGGGGAAGCGGTCGGTCACGAGTTCTTCGCCGCGGGACCACAGCCAGACTTGGCCGGCGCGCTTGACCAGCTGCGCACGGATGCCGTCCCACTTCCACTCGACCAGCCAGTTCGCGGGCGCGCCGAGCAGCGCGTCGAAGCGCTCGACCGGTTCGTTGAAGGGATGCGCGAGAAAGAACGGGTACGGCTGGCCGCTGGTCTGCTGGTTCTGCTCGCCATCGCTTTCGGGCGCGATGAGCGTGGCGTAGTCGCGCGCCGTGGGTTGTCCTGTGATGTGGGTGTAGCCCATCAGCCGCTGTGCCACGCGCTTGGCATCGATGGCGCCGACCGCCGCCAGCGCCTGCGTGACCTGCAGCCTCGACACCCCGACGCGGAAGCTGCCGGTCATGAGCTTGAAGTAGACAAGGCGCTCGTCCGTCGCGAGCTGCCGCCACTGCGCGCGCAGCGCGTCCGCGAGTTCGTCGGCCGCCGTTTTGCGCAGCGGCAGCAAGTGCTGTTCGATCCATACGGAGAGCCCGAGATCGTGCTGCTCGGTCGGCGGCGGCAACAGCAGCGCGATGGTTTCCGCAAGGTCGCCGACTGCTTCATAGCTTTCGTCGAAGAGCCATTCGGGCAAGCCTGCGGCCTCTTGCGCGAGCAGCCGAAGCAGCTTGGTCGGCACCAGTTGGCGTGGCTTGCCGCCCGCGAGAAAGTAGACCGCCCACGCGGCGTCTGCTGGTGCAGCGGCTTGCAGATAACGCTGCAGAGCGGCCTGCTTGGCGAGGCTCGAGGTGGTCGCATCGAGCTCGCGATAGAGCGCAGCGAATGCCTTCACTGCGTTTCTCCTTCCCCCGCTGGGGTAAGGCTGGGATGGGGGCTCTCCGCCTTGTCCGCCACATCCTCATCCCCGTATTCCGTCTTGAACCCCTGCGCTTCCAGCCCGTTGTCGGTGAGCCAGCGCACCAGCACCGCGACACTGCCGTGCGTCACGAACACGCGCTCGGCGCCGGTGCCGGCAATGGCCTTCTGCAATCCCGGCCAGTCGGCGTGATCGCTCATGACGAAGCCGCGGTCGACACCGCGACGGCGGCGCGTGCCGCGCAACTGCATCCAGCCGCTCGCGAACGCATCCGAATAATTGCCGAAGCGGCGCATCCACGGCGTGCCCTGCGCCGACGGCGGCGCCAGCACCAGCGCGCGCTTGAGCATCTGCGGGTTCACTTCGGGGTCGCTCACGCGCAGCGTCGGCGGCAGCGCGACGCCGGCGGCGCGATACACCGCATTCAGCGGCTCGACCGCGCCATGCACCACGATCGGCCCGATTGACGGGTCCGCACCGTGCAGGATGCGCTGCGCCTTGCCGAAGGCATAGCAGAGCAGCACCGAGGCGCGGCCGTCGTCGGCATTGCGACGCCACCAGTCGTTGATGTCGGCACTCAGTTGCGCCTGCGTCGGCCAGCGGTAGATCGGCAGGCCGAAGGTCGACTCGGTGATGAAGGTGTCGCACGGCACCGGCTCGAAGGGCGCACAGGTGCCGTCGGGCTCTGTCTTGTAGTCCCCCGACGCGACCCACACGCGCCCGCCATGTTCGAGGCGGACCTGCGCGGAGCCGAGCACGTGGCCGGCAGGGTGGAGCGAGATGCGCACGCCGTTGTGCTCTATCGCTGCGCCGTAAGGCAGGGTCTGCAAGTTGATGTCGGCACCCAGCCGAGTTCGCAACGTGCCCTCGCTGTCGGTCTGCGCAAGGTAGTGGCCGTGGCCGATGCGCGCGTGGTCGGAGTGCGCATGCGTGATGACGGCACGATCGACCGCGCGCCACGGGTCGATGTAGAAATCGCCCGCCGGGCAGTAGAGGCCCTCAGGACGGGCCACCACCAGATCGTCGGGGCGCGAGGCGAAGCTCATCGGGGTAGCGGGCACGTGCATGTATGCGCAATCGTAGAGGCAGCCCGGCGCTCGCGGGCCGATGCGCGGCCGCGAAGCGCTGTGGGCACCGGACTACGTTCATCGCGCATTCACTACGTCGTCGGTTGAACTTCAGCCGGGTGGTGCAGCAAACGCTGCGCGTGATGAACGTACTGCCCGACCTCGCGGTGGCGTCGCAGGCGCACGGAGCGCCAGTGGCTCAAGACGTCTCAGTCAAGCTTGATATTGGCAGTCTCGACCACTTTGCTCCATTTCGGAATTTCCTTTTGCAACAGCGCAGCGAAGGCCTCAGGCGTGCTGGCGACCACTTCGACGCCCTGGTCTCGGAACAGCTTGACCACCTCGGGGTCACGCAGGATGCGGACGATGTCCTGGTTAGCCCGCGCTACCGATGCCCTGGGCGTCCCGGCCGGCATCTGCATTCCGAACCACACATTGACCTCGTAGCCCGGCACGCCGGCTTCAGCGACGGTCGGCACGTCGGGCAACAACGCAGCGTGCTCGGCACCGGTGACGGCGATCGCCTTCAGCTTGCCGGCCTTGATCTGCTGCATCAGGTTGGGCACGTTGTCGAACAGCACGTCGATCTCGCTGCCGAGCATGCCCATGACCGCGGGCGCGCTGCCCTTGTACGGCACATGCGTCATGCGCGTGCCGGTCATGCTCATGAAAAGCTCCATCGACAGGTGGTTCGACGAGCCCGAACCCGTCGAGCCAAAGTTGAGTTTGCCGGGGTTCTTCTTGGCGTAGTCGATGAGCTCGCGCACGTTGTTCACGCCTAGGTCGTTGCGGACCACCAGCGCGTTCTGCGTGCTGCCGGCCCACACGAGCGGCGTGAAATCCTTGACCGCGTCGTAAGGCAGCTTGCCGCCGTAGAGTGCCGGCAATGCCGAATAGGGCAGCGGCGTGATGAGCATGGTGTAGCCATCGGCCGGCGCCTTGGCCGCCAGGTTGTTACCGAGCACCGTGTTGCCGCCAGGCCGGTTGTCGACGATGACCGACTGCTTCCAGACCTTCGACAGACGATCGCCGACGGTGCGCGCCAGTGTGTCGTTGAAGCCGCCGGGCGTGTACGGCACGATGATGCGCACCGGCTTGCTGGGGTAGTCGTCGGCCGCGGCAGTCGCACCGCCCATCAGCGCAGCCATGACGCCGAGGCACAACGGCGCGAGCACCTTCGATAAGTTTTTAAGCATGGTGTTGTCTCTCGTTTTGTCTTGCGGTTCTTGTTTTTCAGAACTTGACGACGTAGCCCGGCCCGTCCTGCATGGGGTACTTCTCGAAGATCGACTCGTCCACTTCGATGCCGATGCCCGGCGCGCTAGGCGGTTCGACGCAGCCGTCGGCACCGATCGTGAAGGTCGTGCCGAACATGTCGCGAAATGGATTGAACTTGGACACGCAAGCTTCGAAGTAGCCGGCGTTTTCAGTGGCCGCCAAAAAGTGCAGCGTGGCTGCGTGATTGAGGCCGGTCGCCGAGCTGTGCGCATGCACCGGAATGCGAAAGGCCGAGGCCATCGCCGCGATGCGCACGCCTTCGGTGATGCCGCCGCTCTTCGACAGATCGGGCTGCCACACCTGTACCGCGCCCGCGTCGAGCATCTGCCCGAACTCGAAGCGCGTGAAGTGGTTTTCACCGGCCGCGAGCGGCACCAACGGCGTGATCTTGGCGGCCTCGCGGTAGGAAGCGAAGTCGTTGCAGGCGAAGGGCTCTTCGAGCCAGCCCGCATGGATGTCGGCCAGGGCTGGCAGCACGCGGCGCACATCGGCGATGGTGTAGGCCGTGTTGGCGTCGGTCAGGATGTCGATGTCGTCGCCCAGCACCTCGCGCACCTTGCGCACGCGAGCGATGTCGTTCTTGACGTTGTCACCGACGCGCAGCTTGACCGCCTTGTAGCCTTGCTCGACATAGGACTGCGCTTCTTCGGCCATCGACTCGGCCGGCTGATAGCCGAGCGCGATGCCGCCCGCGTACGCCGGTATGCGCCGCTTGCTGCCTCCCAGCAGTTCGTACAGCGGCATGTTGGCGGCCTTCCCGCGAATGTCCCACAGCGCCATGTCGATGCCCGACAGCGCCAGGCAGGTGCCGGCACCGAGACCGTGGCTCGACAGCTGCATGCGGTGCACGCGCTGCCAGGCGCCGACGCAATCGGTCGCCTGCATGCCGAGCAGCAGGGGCTGCAATGTGTTGTGCACCAGGCTGACGATGGCGCCCGGGCTTCGGCCCGGATGGGCCTCGCCGTAGCCTGTGATGCCTTCGGATGTTTCGACGCGGATGATGATGGTGTCGCGCTTGAGCGTGCTGCCGATGCCCATCGTGACCGTCTTGCCTTCGGGCAGGCGATATGACAGCGGAATGGCCGTGATGCGGGTGATCTTCAACATGCTTGTCTCCTGAAATTTGGCCTCTGTGAGCCTTCCAAATTCTGGGACACGCCCGCTGCGAATTACAGCGGGTAACTATCGAAGCGGACTACTTTTTCTTGCCCACCATCTCCAGCACATTCATCTTCATCCCGTTCGACATGATCATGTCGCCAGGCTTCTGGTCGGCCTTGCATGGGCCGACCCACTTGGCATCCATCGCCGCCTTTCCCTCGGTTTTTCCCATGAAGGGCGGCTGGTACGTCGACGTGCTTTCCATGCGGTAGCCGGTGCTCAGGTCGCCCGTGACAACGGCGTGCGTGGTTGCAATGCTCGTACCGACCTTGCACACCGAATCGATGACCGTCGTGCTGCCCGCTTTGCGCATGTCCTGCTTCGAGCAAGCGTCCTTGCCCGTGCCCATGCCTTGCGCCATGTCGCGCATCGCCTGGTCGCTGCTCGCGTCGATGCACTGCTGGATGGTCTGGTCCGCGGCAGCGGCAGTGCCGTCGCCGATCTTCATTTCCCAAAGGCCGGGCTTGCGCGCGGGGTAGTCGATGGCAAACGCAGCTGTCGCGGTGATGCACGACAACAGGCACAGTGCCGCGACGGGCAAACGAATCTTCATGGAGGACTCCGAACGATGGAAGCAATCAGAACTTGTACCGCGCTGCTCGATGCCGCGAAATAGTGCGATCGGCCTAGCTCGGCGCGACAGCCATTGTCACCAAGCCGTCCACTTGGCGTCGCTGGCGGCCGATGCAACAGTGCGCTCGATGAAACGCACGCCGCGTGCGCCGTCTTCCACGCGCGGATAGTCGGCCGTCATCGCGTCGGCGGTCGTGCCCGCGAGTCTGGCGCGTATGTCTGCTGAGATGCCCGCATAGACATTGGCGAAGGCTTCGATGAACCCTTCCGGATGGCCACTCGGCAGCCGGCTCGCGCGCCGTGCCGATTCGCACAACCACGGCGAGCCGCGCGTCAGGATCTGCCTGGGTCCCTCGTGCGGCAGATGCACGAGCTGGCTCGGCTGCTCTTGCCGCCACTCGATCGTGCCGAGCGTCCCCGACACGCGCAGCCGCAAGTCGTTTTCGACGCCCGTATTGACCTGCGACGCGATCAGCACGCCGCGCGCGCCACCGGCAAACCGCAGCAGCAGGCTGCCGTCGTCGTCGAGTGCACGGCCCGGCACCAGTGCCGAGAGATCGGCACAAAGGGCTTCGATTTCGAGACCGGTGACCGTCGCGATCAGGTTCTCCGCATGGGAGCCGATGTCGCCGATGGCGCCCGCTGCGCCGCTCCGCGCCGGGTCAGTGCGCCAGTCGGCCTGTTTGTTGGTTCCGCCGGCTTCGAGCTGCGTCGCGAGCCAGCCTTGGTTGTATTCGACGACCACCTTGCGCACCGTGCCGAGCTGACCCGCGCGCACCATCTCGCGTGCCTGGCGGACCATCGGGTAGCCGGTGTAGTTGTAAGTCACGCCGAACACCGTGCCCTGCCGCTGCACCGCTGCAATCAACGCGTCGGCCTGCGCCCGTGTGTGCACCAGCGGCTTGTCGCACACCACGTGAAAGCCGGCGTCGACGAAGGCCTGCGCCACCGGAAAGTGCACGTGATTGGGCGTGACGATCGAGACGAAATCGATGCGCTCATCGATCGGTCGCGTGAGTTCGTCGGCGAGCAGGCTTTGCCAGTCGCCATGATTGCGATCGTCGGCCAGGAACAGGTCGCGACCCGATGCGTGGGCCTTCTCGGGGCTGGACGACAACGCACCCCCCACGAGGTCCACTTGCCCATCGAGCGCGATGGCCTTGCGGTGCACCGCGCCGATGAAGGCATCGCGGCCACCGCCGACCATCGCGTAGCGCAGCTTGCGAAAATTTTCAGAGATCATGTTCGCGAAGTGCGCAAAGTCTGCATCGGACCAAGATCAGAACGGCGAATCAGGATGGTAGAAATCCTTGGCGTTGTCCTTGGTGATGAGCACCGAAGGAATGATCGTCGTCGCCGGCAGCTTCTCGCCCTTGAGCCGCGCTTCGGCCGTGAGCTTGATCGCGTCATAGATGAACTTGGGCGAGTAGCTCACGTCGGCCTTGATGCGCGGGTCGCTGCCGTCCATGATGGTCTTGACTGCGCCCTTGGCGCCGGCGCCACCGAAGATGATCTTGATATCCGTGCGCTTGGCCTGCGCAATGGCTTTTTCGACGCCCACCGCCATGTCGTCGTCGGCAGCCCAAATGGCGTCGATTTCCTTGAAACGCGTGAGGTAGTCCTGCGTCACCTTGAAGGCATCGTCGCGGTTCCAGTTAGCGTACTTGGCGTCGAGCAGCTTCACGTCCGGACTGCCCTTGAGCACCGCGTTGAAGGCGTCCATGCGTTCGTTGTCGAGCGTGGTCGCGATGCCGCGCAGTGCGACCACGTTGCCCTTGCCGCCGAGCGTCTTCACGATGTACTCAGCCGGGATCTTGCCGAAGGCCGTGTTGTCGCCCGCCACGTAGGCGTCTTGCGCGCTGGTGTCGGTCAGGCCGCGGTCGACCACGGTCACGTAGGCGCCCTTGGCCTTGACCTGCGCGACCGGCTTGGTGAGGGCCGCAGACTCGAATGGGAACACGACCAGCGCGTTGATCTTGGTGACCGTCGACAAGTCCTGCAACTGGTTGGCCTGCTCCGGCGCGTTGGCCGCCGTCTTGATCGTGATCTTCAAGTCCTTGTGTGCCTTTTCCAGATCCTTCTTCGCCTGGTTGGCCCAGTAGTTGATGCCGCCCATGAAGCTGTGCGTCGCTGCCGGAATGGACACGCCGAGGTTGACCTTTTCGTCGGCGAACGCGGGTGTGCTGGCCAGCCCGATGGCGGCTGCGGCCACGGCCGTGAGCGCAATGCGTCGACTGAAATTTTGGCTCATGTGTTGGGTGATGTTTGTCATGCTGGATGTCTCCTTTTGGTTGATGAAACGGGAACGGAAAACGGAAGCGAAATCGAAAATCGAACTAGCGACGACCGCGCTGCAGGAACGCGACGCTGATGATCACGAAACCCTGCACCGCCGCGTTGAGATACACGCTGATGACGCTGGTGAGGTTCAGGATGTTGCTGATGACCGAGAGCAGGATGGCGCCGATGACCGTACCGGTGATGCTGCCCGCGCCGCCTTTCAACGCCGTGCCGCCGACGATCACGGCTGCGATGGCTTCGAGCTCCCACAGCAGGCCGGTGGTCGGCGAAGCGGAGCCGAGACGAGGCACGTACAACAGCGTCGCGATGCCGACGCACACGCCGAGCAGCACGTAAGTCAGGATCTTCACGCGGTCGACATCGACAGCGGCGTAGCGCGCCACTTGTTCGTTCGATCCGATCGCCTGCACGTAGCGGCCATACGCCGTGCGGTTGAGGATGATGCCGCCGATGATGGCGACGATCACGAAGACCCACACCGGGATCGGAATGCTGAAAAGACTGGCGTAGTACACCGGTGCATAGAGGTCCGACAGGTTGTTGTCGAGCGTGAGTGCACCGCCGTCGGCGAAGTAGGTGAGATAGGCGCGAAAGATGCCAAGGGTGCCGAGCGTCACGATGAAAGGTTCGATGCGCCCCTTGGTGATGAGCAGGCCGTGCGCCAGCCCGAACACGGCGCCCAGCACGACCGCCAGCACCGCGCCCATGACCACCGCGAGCAGGGGCGAGCCGAATGCCGGTCCGGCCCAGTTGATGAACATGATCACGCTGCCCGCGATCAGCGCCGCCATCGAACCGACCGACAAGTCGATGCCGCCCGAGATGATGACGAAGCACATGCCCACCGCGATGATGCCGATGAAGGCAGTGCGCGTGAGCACGTTCATCGCGTTGTCGACGGTCGCGAAATCGCTGTTGAGCGCCGTACCCACGATGCAAAGGAGCACGAGTCCGAGCACCGGACCGACGGCGCGCAGTCGCTCCGTCCAGCGCGGCCGGGCCTCGGCGCGATGGGTCGACTCGGTCGATTCAGTCAGCTTGGGCGGTGGCATTTGCGGTTCCGGTGGCATGAGCGATCAGCTCCTCTTCTGTCAGCTGCTCTGCGTCCAGCGTGGCGACGATACGGCCTGCGCGCATCACCGCCACGCGGTGGCACAGGCCGATCAGTTCCATCAGTTCGGACGAGATGACGATCACCGCGAGCCCTTCACGGGCGAGTCGCTGGATCAGGAAATAGATGTCGCGCTTGGCGCCCACGTCGACGCCGCGCGTCGGCTCGTCGAGCACCACGACCTTCGGGTGCGGCTGCAGCACTTTGGCGAGTGCCAGCTTCTGCTGGTTGCCCCCCGACAGCGAGGACGCCTTGACGTCGGGTGAGCCGGTGCGAATGCCAAAGTCCTTTATCGCCTCGGCCAGCGCCGCGCGCTCCACATCAGGCTTTAGCCACGGCTGGGCGTAGCGCTCGAGCGCCATCAGCGTGAGGTTCTGGCGCAGTCCGAAATCGACGTGGAGGCCCTTCCCCTTGCGGTCTTCGCTGAGGTAGGTCAGCCCATGCTTGGCAGCATCGCGCGGGTTGCGCCATCCGGCGGCGCCGGGCACCGGCTTGCCGAGCATCTCCACGCTGCCGCTCGCGGGCCGCAAGCCGAGTAGACCTTCGAAGAGTTCGGTTCGACCAGCGCCGACAAGGCCGGCGAAGCCGAGGATTTCGCCGGGGCGCACTTCGAAGCTCGCGCCCTGCGCCCAACCGGGCACGCTGAAATTGCGCACCGTCATCGCGGGCGCATCGGCCGTCACGACCACGTCGCGCGGAGGGTATAGGTCCGACAGTTCGCGGCCGACCATGAGGTTCGCCATTTGATGGCGTGTGATGTCGGCCGTCAGCGAGCGCGCGACGAATCGGCCGTCGCGCATCACGATCACTTCGTCGGTCACGCGCTCGACTTCATCGAGCTTGTGCGAGATGTAGACGATGGTCACGCCATCGGCGCGGAGCTGCGCGATGAGCTTGAAGAGGCGCTCGGTTTCGCCGGGCGTGAGCGTGGCGGTTGGCTCGTCCATGATGAGCAGGCGGGCGCGACGCGCGACGGCCTTGGCGATCTCGACCAGTTGCTTCTCGGCGACGATGAGGCGGCGCACCTTGGTCGTCGGGTCGACCCGCAGTCCGACCTGCGCGAGTGCAGCGGCAGCGTCTCGCTCCATCGAGGCGTCGTCGAGCAGCCAGCCTCTTTTTTTCTCGTGCCCCAGGAAGATGTTTTGCGCGACGCTCAAATCTTCAGCGAGGTTGAACTCCTGGTGGATCAGCACGATGCCGAGCGCCTCGGCGTCTCTCGAGCTTGCGAATACCTGCTGCGTGCCGTTGACGCGCAATGCGCCGCCGGTCAACGGCTCGTAGCCGGCCAGGATCTTCATCAACGTCGACTTGCCGGCGCCGTTTTCGCCGAGCAAGCCGTAGACGCGACCAGGTGCCAGGGCGAAGCTCACGCCGTGCAGCACCTGCACCGCGCCGAACGCCTTGACAACGTTGTCGAACTCGACGGACACGCCAGAACCACTGATCATGGCGCCACTCCACGCACCCTGAGCGTCTCTTGCATGGCCAGCACGCCCGCGCCGATCAAACCGCCCTGGGTGCCCAGCGGCGTGTACTGAATTTCGAGGTGGCGCGTCGAGAGCGCCAGCGACCGCTGGTAAACGCTCTGACGGACCGACGCCAGAAAGAGCGGGCCGATGCGCGTGATGCCGCCGCCGATGAACACGTGCGATGGATTGAAGAAGTTGACGACCGACGCCAGCATCTGGCCTATCAAACTTCCGGCGCGCTGGATGATGGCGTTGGCCGCAGCGTCGCCTTCGCGGCTGGCGTGGCCGACGTCGAGCGCTTCGATCGTTCCGTGGGCACGCAGGCATTCGGCCAGCGCGGTGCTCTGGCCCGCTTCCGCCGCCGCCACGGCCATGCGCGTGATCGCCGGGCCCGCCGCCATCACTTCGACACACCCGAGGTTGCCGCAATGACAGCGCGGCCCTTCCTGGTCGACGCAGATGTGGCCGACGTCGCCCGCTGCACCGGCAGCACCGCGGTACACCTCGCCGTGGCACACGATGCCGCAGCCGATGCCGGTGCCGACCTTGATTACGAGAAAGTTGGAGAGCGAGCGTTGCAGGCGCCAGAGTTCGCCGAGCGCCATCAGGTTGACGTCGTTGTCGACGAAGACGGGTGCGGCATAGTCTTCGCGCAGGTAGTCGCGGATCGAGAAGCTGTCCCATGCCGGCATCAACGGCGGGTTGACCAGTTGACCGTTCTCGAAGTTGACCGGACCAGGCACACCGATGCCGATGCCAATCACCTCTTTGGCGCTGCTGCCGCAACGCGTGAGCAGCTCGCGCATCAAGGTGCGCACGCGGGCCAGTAAGACGCCGGGGCCGTCGCGCACATCGGCCGGCTCAGAGTGGTGCGCCAGCACAGCGAGGTCGGGTCCCAGCACGGCGACGTCGATGCTGGTCGCGCCGATGTCGATGCCGATGAGCACGCCGAGCGCGACGTTCAGTTGAAGGTTCTCTGCGCGGCGGCCGCCGGAGGATTTTTGCAGTCCCGACTCGGCGAGCAGCCCTTGATCGACCAGCCCGGCGATCAGCGCATTGGCTTTGCTTTTGGAAAAACCAAGGCGCTCCGCCATGCCATGACGCGAACCGCCGGTCGACCAAAAGGTCGTCTCCAGCAGTTGCATCTCGTCGGCGGTGAGTGCGCTCCAACGTGCCAAGCGTTGTGTCTCCATGTCTCGTTGCGCCGGTCTTGATGCCGGGCGAACGCGAATATTAGAGGCGTGGCTTCAGCCAGACAAGGCTGAACTTCGGATATGTTTAGTTCGAAGTGTTGCGGTAGGACCCGATTTGGGGCGGCCACGAAAAAGCCGCCCGCAGGCGGCCTGATCTCAAGTATGCGTGACGATCACTTCTTGTCGCGGTATTTGCGCAGTGCCGCGAGTTGTGCCGCCATGACCGCAAGCTCCGACTGCGCCATCGCGATGTCGATGTCAGTCTTGGCGTTCTTGAGCGCTTCTTCGGCAGCTGCCTTGGCGACGTTGGCCTTCTCGTCATCCAGGTCCTTGCCGCGGATGGCGGTGTCGGAAAGCACGGTAACCGAGTGCGGCTGCACTTCGAGAATGCCCCCCGCCACGAAGACGAACTCTTCGCCGCCGTCGGCCATCTCGATTCGCACGGCCCCAGGGCGGATGCGCGTGATCAGCGGCGTGTGGCGCGGAAAGATGCCGAGCTCGCCGGCTTCACCGGGCAGCGCGACGAACTTGGCTTCGCCCGAGAAGATCGATTCTTCCGCGCTGACCACGTCCACATGAATAGTGCCTGCCATGGTGATTCCTTGTTAAGCGACCTTCTTGGCCTTTTCGAACGCCTCGTCGATACCGCCCACCATGTAGAACGCTTGTTCCGGCAGGTGGTCGGCTTCGCCGTTGACGATCATCTTGAAACCACGGATGGTCTCGGCCAGTGGCACGTATTTGCCCGGTGTTCCGGTGAACACTTCTGCCACGTGGAACGGTTGCGAGAAAAAGCGCTGGATCTTGCGGGCGCGGGCCACGGCGAGCTTGTCGTCCGGTGCGAGTTCGTCCATGCCCAGAATCGCGATGATGTCGCGCAGTTCCTTGTAACGCTGCAGCATGCCCTGCACGGCGCGGGCCGTGTTGTAGTGCTCTTCGCCGACCACGTTGGGGTCGAGCTGGCGTGAGGTCGAATCGAGCGGGTCCACAGCGGGGTAGATGCCGAGCGAAGCGATGTCACGCGACAGCGCGACGGTCGAATCCAGGTGGGCGAAGGTGGTGGCAGGCGACGGATCGGTGTAATCGTCGGCTGGCACGTAGACGGCCTGGATCGAAGTGATCGAGCCGACCTTGGTCGACGTGATCCGCTCTTGCAGGCGGCCCATTTCTTCAGCCAGCGTGGGCTGGTAGCCCACGGCGGAAGGCATACGGCCCAGCAGTGCCGACACTTCGGTACCGGCCAGCGTGTAGCGGTAGATGTTGTCGACGAAGAAGAGCACGTCACGGCCTTCGTCGCGGAACGATTCTGCGATGGTCAGACCGGTCAGCGCCACGCGCAGACGGTTGCCCGGAGGCTCGTTCATCTGGCCGTAGACCATGGCCACTTTCGACTCCTCGAGGTTCTCGAGGTTCACGACGCCGGAGTCGGCCATCTCATGATAGAAGTCGTTGCCCTCACGGGTCCGCTCGCCCACACCTGCGAACACAGACACGCCCGAGTGGGCCTTGGCGATGTTGTTGATGAGTTCCATCATGTTCACGGTCTTGCCCACACCGGCGCCACCGAACAGGCCCACCTTGCCGCCCTTGGCGAAAGGGCAGATCAGGTCGATCACCTTGATGCCGGTTTCCAGCAGGTCCTGCGACGGCGAAAGCTCGTCGTAGGCAGGCGCCTTGCGGTGGATCGATGCGGTAAGTTCCTGGCTGACCGGGCCGCGTTCGTCGATGGGCGCGCCGAGCACGTCCATGATGCGACCGAGCGTGGCCTTGCCGACCGGCACCGTGATGGGCGCGTTCGTGTTGGTCACGATCAGGCCGCGGCGCAGGCCGTCGGACGAACCGAGCGCAATGGTGCGCACGATGCCGTCGCCGAGCTGCTGCTGGACTTCGAGCGTCAGCGCGCTGCCGGCGAACTTGAGCGCGTCGTAAATCTTCGGCATCTGGTCACGCGGGAATTCCACGTCGACCACGGCGCCGATGCATTGAACGATCTTGCCTTCTGCGATTGCTTGAGCCATGTGTGCTCCGATAAAAGTTGTTTGTTTGAGAACGTCGACTGAAGCGCTGAGACTTAAACGCCGGCGGCGGCTGCCGCACCTGCGACGATCTCGGACAGTTCTTTGGTAATGCCGGCCTGACGCGTCTTGTTGTAGATCAGCTTCAGCTCGCCGATCACATTGCCCGCGTTGTCGGTTGCTGCCTTCATCGCGACCATGCGCGCCGAATGCTCCGACGCCATGTTCTCGGCAACCGCCTGATAGACCAGCGATTCGACATAGCGAACCAGCAACTCGTCGATGACGCTCTGCGCATCGGGCTCGTAGATGTAGTCCCACGAATGTGCGCCCGGCTCGGTTTGAAGCGAATCGACGGCCAACGGCAGCAACTGTTCCACCAGCGGTTCTTGCTTGATGGTGTTGATGAACTTCGTGTAGCAGAGGTACACCGCCGAGATCTTGCCTTCGGCGTAAGCGTCGAGCAGCGTCTTGACCGGGCCGATCAGCTTGTCGAGGTGCGGCACGTCACCCAGATGGGTCACATGCGCCACGACGCGCGCGCCGATGCGATTCAAGAAGCCGAGCCCCTTGCTGCCGATCGCGACTGATTCGATGGCGATGCCGGCGTTTTGCGCCTCGCGCAGCTTCACGGTCACTGCACGCAGCAGGTTGGTGTTCAACCCGCCACACAGGCCCTTGTCGCTCGTCACGATGATGAAACCGACCGCCTTGGCCTCGTTCGTCTTCATGAACGCATGCGTGTATTCCGGGTTCGCCTTGCCGAGATTGGCCGCGATGTTGCGGATTTTTTCGCTGTAGGGGCGAGCGGCACGCATGCGTTCCTGCGCCTTGCGCATCTTGGAAACCGAGACCATTTCCATGGCCTTGGTGATCTTCTTGGTGTTCTCCACCGATTTGATCTTGCCGCGGATTTCCTTACCTGCTGCCATGTCAGTTCCTTGTCGTCAGGTCGATCGGGGCGATCAGGCGAACGACTTCTTGAAAGCGGTGACGGCGGCCGTCAATTCGGCTTCCGCATCCTTGTCGAGCGCCTTGGCTTTTTCGATCTTGTCGAGGAGCGGTGCGTAACTCGACTTCAGGAATTGATGCAGACCATGTTCGAACGGCAGCACCTTCTTGATCTCGAGATCGTCCATGAAGCCCTTGTTCACCGCGAACAGCGTCGCACCCATCAGCGAGACGGGCAGCGGGCTGTATTGCGCCTGCTTGAGCAGTTCGGTCACACGGGCACCACGGTCGAGTTGCTTGCGGGTGGCTTCGTCGAGGTCGGACGCGAACTGCGCGAACGCGGCCAGTTCACGGTACTGCGCCAAGTCTGTACGAATACCGCCTGACAGACTTTTGATGATCTTTGTCTGCGCAGCCGAACCGACGCGCGACACCGAGATGCCCGCATTGATGGCAGGACGGATACCGGCGTTGAAAAGATTGGTCTCCAGAAAAATCTGGCCATCGGTAATCGAGATCACGTTGGTCGGCACGAACGCGGACACGTCGCCGGCTTGTGTCTCGATGATTGGCAGCGCCGTCAGTGAACCGGTCTTGCCCTTGACTGCACCCTTGGTGAAGTCTTCGACGTATTTTTCGTTCACGCGGGCGGCGCGCTCGAGCAGGCGGCTGTGGAGATAGAACACGTCGCCTGGGTAGGCTTCGCGACCTGGTGGCCGACGCAGCAGCAGCGACACCTGGCGGTAGGCCACGGCCTGCTTGGAAAGGTCGTCGTACACGATCAGCGCGTCTTCTCCGCGGTCGCGGAAATACTCGCCCATGGTGCAGCCCGAGTAGGCCGACACGTACTGCATGGCGGCCGATTCCGATGCGGAAGCAGCGACCACGATGGTGTAGTCCATAGCGCCCGCTTGCTCGAGCGCACGCACCACGTTCTTGATCGAGGAAGCCTTCTGGCCAATCGCGACGTAGACGCAAGTGACGTTCTGACCCTTCTGGTTGATGATCGCGTCGATCGCGACGGCGGTCTTACCGGTCTGGCGGTCACCGATGATCAGCTCGCGCTGACCGCGGCCGATCGGCACCATCGAATCGATCGACTTGAGACCGGTTTGCAGCGGCTGGTCGACAGACTTGCGGGCGATCACGCCCGGAGCGACCTTTTCGATCACGTCGGTCATCTTGGCGTTGATCGGGCCCTTGCCGTCGATCGGCTGACCCAGTGCATTCACCACGCGGCCGATCAGTTCCGGGCCCACGGGCACCTCGAGAATGCGGCCCGTGCACTTCACGGTATCGCCTTCGGAGATGTGCTCGTACTCGCCCAGAATCACGGAACCGACGGAGTCACGCTCGAGATTCAGTGCCAGCCCGTAAGTCGGAGTGCCGTCGGCTGTCGGCGGGAACTCGAGCATTTCGCCCTGCATCGCATCGGACAGACCATGCACGCGCACGATGCCGTCGGTAACGGACACCACGGTGCCTTCATTGCGAATGTTCGCGCTGACGCCGAGGCCTTCGATACGGCTCTTGATCAGCTCGGAAATTTCTGCGGAATTGAGTTGCATGACTCTTTCCTTCTTTCTTTGTAAAGGGCTGGGGGCCGTCAGGCCGCCAGCGCAACTTTCATTTGTTCGAGGCGCGCTTTGACGGAGGTGTCGAGCACCTCGTCGCCGACCACCACACGAATGCCGCCGATGAGCGCCGGCTCTTGCTGAACCGTCACCTGGAGCTTGCGGTCGAAGCGCTTTTCGAGAGCAGCCGACACGCCGACCAGGTCTGCGTCGTCGATTGGGAAAGCGCTGTACACGATGGCGTCCGAAGAACCGCTTCGGGCATTCGCGAGTGCCCGGAACTGCTTCGCAATTTCCGGCAGCACCGCAAAACGGCCGTTGTCGAGCAACGCGCCCAGAAAGTTCTGCGCAGGTGCCGTCAGCGCTGCACCGTTGGCACTCGCAACGATGCCGAGCATTTGCTCGGTGGTCGTGCGCGGGCCGCTGGCGAACTGCAGCAAGGCAGGGTCGGTCGAGATCACGGCCAGCTTGTCGAGCCAGGCGCTGGTGGCGCCGAGGTTCGACGACGACGCTTTGAACAGCGCCTCGGCATAAGGACGTGCGATGGTGGCGAGTTCAGCCATGGTGCATCAAAGCTCGGTCTGCAGACGGGCCAGCAAATCGGCGTGGACGGCCGGATTCACTTCCTTGCGCAGGATCTGCTCAGCGCCCTTGACGGCCAGCGCAGCGACTTGCTCACGCAATGCCTCGCGTGCCTTCAGCGCTTGCTGGTCGGCTTCGACGCGAGCGGCGGCAACGATCTTGTTGCCCTCTTCGGTCGCACGCGACTTGGCTTCTTCGATGATGGCCTGTGCGCGACGCTCGGCATCGGCCACGCGTTGCGCGGACTCGTTGCGCGCCTGACCGAGTTCGACTTCTACGCGCTTGTTGGCGGCGGTCAGTTCGGACTTGGCTTTGTCGGCAGCAGCGAGGCCTTCGGCGATCTTTGCAGCGCGTTCGTCTAACGCCTTCGTGATCGGCGGCCACACGAACTTCATCGTGAACCCGACCAGGATCAGGAACACGATCATCTGAACGATCAGGGTACCGGTAATGCTCACTTTTTACCCTCTCTATGGGATTGAAACCGAGGCCATCTCGCCAGTAAAAAACAGGGAAACGACATCGAAGGTCCTACGAGAAAGACTTACTTGGGCAGGTTGGCGATTTGCGCCAGGAACGGGTTGGCCGTAGCGAACCACAGCGCGATACCGGTACCAATAATGAAGGCAGCGTCGATCAGACCGGCCAGCAGGAACATCTTGGTTTGCAGTTCGCCCATGAGCTCAGGTTGGCGTGCGGCCGATTCGAGGTACTTGCTGCCCATGATGCCGATACCGATGCATGCGCCCACAGCGCCCAAACCGATGATGAGGCCGGCGGCCAGTGCAACAAAGCTAATAACTTCCATGATGACTCCTAGAGGACTTTGGTTGACGAGAAACAGAAAACAGAGAAAACAGAAAACGAAACAGGATCGATCCGAAGATCAAAGAGGGCCGATGTCGGTCAGTGGTGGTCGTGGGCCTGACCCACATAGACCAGCGCCAGCATCATGAACACGAAGGCCTGCAGCGTGATGATCAGGATGTGGAAGATGGCCCATGCCGTGCCTGCCACGATCTGGCCCAGTGCCAGCAGAATACCGGTCGCCGACAGCGACCACGCGCCACCCATCAGGGCGATCAGCAAAAAGATCAGTTCGCCGGCGTACATGTTGCCGAACAGCCGCATGCCGTGCGAAACCGTTTTGGCGACGAACTCGATGATCTGCATCGCGAAGTTGAACGGGTACAACGCCCAATGATTGCCGAACGGCGCAGTGAAAAGCTCGTGAACCCAACCGCCGAGACCCTTGATCTTGATGTTGTAGTAAAGGCAAATCAGCAACACCGCCACCGACATGCCCATGCTGATCGACAAGTCAGCCGTCGGAACCACGCGCAAGTAGGCGTGATGCGGATCACCACCGGCAGCGCCGTAGATTTTTTCCCAAATGAACGGAAACAGATCGACCGGGAACAAGTCCATGGCGTTGAGCATGAAAATCCACACGAAGATCGTCAGCGCGAGTGGCGCGACGAACTTGCGGCTCTTGGCGTTGTGCACGATGCCCTTGGCTTGCTGATCGACCATTTCGACCAGCAGCTCGACGAAGGCCTGGAAGCGGCCCGGCACACCCGAGGTTGCCTTGCGCGCTGCAAGCCAAAGAACGAAACAACCGAGCGCGCCGAGCGCGATCGCAAAAAACAGCGAATCGAAATTGAAGACCGAAAGATCGGCCACGCCACTCGGCTTGGAGCTTTGCAGATGCGTCAAGTGGTGAACGATGTATTCACCAGCCGTTAGACCGTGTTCCGCAGCGTTTTCAGCAGCCATTCCGTTATTCGTCTCGTTGTTGCTGGCGCCGGGGCGTTAACACCACCGCCAGCCAGGCCGCCTTCATTGTCACCACCAAACCAACCAGCATTGCAGGCCAGCTCAGCGCCGTAATCAGCCTTGGCGCCGCGATCAGCATCGCGAGCGACAAGGCCATCTTGACCATTTCCCACAAAAAGAATCCAAACACCGCGGTGCCCGGATTCAGGGAAGAAAACTTGCCGGTCAGCCCCCGCGCGAACACCGCAGCGGGAATGACCACTGCCAGCGCGCCGTACCCAGCCGACCAACCTAGATTTTGCCTCCCGGTCAGGCCCCAGGCGGCCAAAGCCACCAGCACCCCGACCACCCACTGGCCCGCGATCACCCGCCAAAGGGAAACCGACGGGCTCTTAGCCCTCAACGCCTGCGCCTCTTCGGCCGTGAGCGGCTTGAAGTCAGCTTCCTGGTCGTTTACTTGCGTATCAAAAGTATCCACGTGGTCCCGGGCAATTTTTTTCATTGGAGTGAAGCCCGGGGACAGCGCGGAGCGATCAGGAATTTCTACAAAGCCGTTGATTATAAGTAAATCCCATGCCTTTCCAGGCACGACCGCACGCCGATGCGCAAAACGTGCAGCGACATCGGAACCTTCGCCTTGACGACAACACGCCAAGACGTGCCCACCATAATTCCTCATGCACCCAATTGCGAACGCCTTGCCCGACTCGCTCTGCTATCTCGACGGCGACTACACCCCGCTGCGCGACGCCAAGGTAAGCGTGCTCGACCGCGGCTTCATCTTCGGCGATGGTGTTTACGAAGTCGTCCCCGTCTATGGCGGAACGCCTTTCTGCTTCGATGAACACATGGCGCGACTCGGGCGCTCGCTGGCAGAACTGTGCATCGACAATCCGTTGACGCTCGATCAATGGCGCGAGATCACGATGAAGCTTGCAAAGCCCGGCGCCATGTCGCCGGAAGCCGCGCCCCAGGCCGTTTATTACCAAGTGACGCGCGGCGTGGCGATGCGTGATCACGCGATGCCGAAAGGCCTAATGCCGACCGTGTTCGCGATGGTCAACCCTATGAAGCCGGTGCCCGATGCGGTGCGCGCTGCGGGTGTTAGTTGCGTCACCGCCGCCGACTTTCGCTGGCAAAAAGCGCACATCAAGGCCACGAGCCTGCTGGGCGCGGTGCTGGCGCGGCAGATCAGCGTCGACGCTGGCGCCACCGAGACCGTGATGTTCCGCGGCGAGTTCCTGAGCGAAGCGTCGTCCAGCAACGTATGGGTCGTCAAAGACGGCCGCATGAGCGGATCACCCAAAGATGAACTCGTTCTCGCAGGCATTCGCTACGGCTTGCTCGAGCGCTTGTGCGCCGACTGCAGCATCCCCTTCGAATTGCAGCGCATCACGCGGGACGAAGTGTTCGGCGCTGACGAGTTGCTGCTGTCGTCCGCCACCAAGGAAGTATTGCCAGTCGTGACGCTCGACGGGCACCCCATTGGCAACGGCCAACCCGGCCCCATTTACCAGGTGCTGTACGCGGCCTACCAGGACGCGAAGCAGCGCAATCGCTAACCGAAACACTTACGGAGCCCGCCATGAGCACGCCCGATCCCACCCGACAGGAATCGCTGATCGAATACCCGTCCCAGTTCCCGATCAAGGTGATGGGCGTCAAGGCCGACGGCTTCGTGCACGCCATCACCCAGATCGCAGAACAGTTCGACCCGACCTTCGACGCGACCACGGTCGAGCTGCGCGACAGCAAGGCCGGCAACTACCTGGGCGTGACGATCACCGTCACCGCTACCAGTCGTGAACAGCTCGATGAGCTGTATCGGGCGCTGTCGTCGCACCCTTCAGTCAAGGTCGTTCTTTGAGGCTTTCGCGTTCGCTGGAGCGCCGAAGACAACTTCGCTGCGCGCCGTGCGTTTTTAGTCTGGCGATCTGCGCGCTGCACGCAGGGCCGGAGGCGAAATGACCGCTCCGACGACTTCGCAACACATCGACGCACCGCAACAGCCGATGCCGATCGAAGTGCAGTGGCTTGGCCCTGCCGACTACGCAGCGACCTTCGCCGAGATGAAAAATTTCACGCAGGGACGCACCGCAGAAACACCCGACATGCTCTGGCTGTGCGAACACGACGCGGTTTTCACGCAGGGTCTCGCGGGCAAGCGGGGCCATATCATCGACGCCGGCGACATCCCGATCGTGCAATCCGACCGCGGCGGTCAGGTGACTTATCACGGGCCGGGTCAGGTCGTCGCCTACCCGTTGCTCGATCTGCCCCGCGCTGGCTACTACGTCAAAGAGTACGTCTATCGCATTGAAGAATCGGTGCTCCGCACGTTGGCGCATTTCGGCGTGACAGGGCATCGCATCGTTGGCGCGCCGGGTATTTATGTCCGGCTGGACGATCCGTTTTCGCATGCGCGGCTGGCCTCATCGGCAATGCCTGCATCGATGGGAGCGTTAGCCAGCACATCCGCGGGTGCACTGCCGATCGACACCTTCGCCGGCCTCGGCAAGATCGCCGCGCTCGGCATCAAAGTCAGCCGCCATTGCACGTACCACGGTGTTGCGCTCAACGTCGCGATGGACCTCGAACCCTTCTCGCGCATCAACCCTTGCGGCTACGCGGGGCTGAAAACAGTCGACCTTTCTATAATTGGCGTCCAAACCACTTGGGACGACGCTGCCCGGGTTTTGAGCCAGAAGCTCATCACCGCCCTCGCACCCTGATCCCGCCCTAGCAGTCCGATATGAGCACCACCGAAGTCGTCCGCGATATCCAGAGCCAGGAAACCTACAACCCTCTTGCCAAGCAGAAGGCCGCGGCCAAGCTGTCGCGCATTCCGGTGAAGGTAATCCAGGGCGAGGTGCTGAAAAAGCCGGAGTGGATTCGGGTGCGCGCCGGTTCGCCGACAACGCGCTTCTACGATATCAAGCAGATCCTGCGGGAAAGCAACCTGCACACGGTGTGCGAAGAAGCGTCGTGCCCGAACATCGGCGAATGCTTCGGCAACGGCACCGCGACCTTCATGATCATGGGCGACAAGTGCACGCGGCGCTGCCCGTTCTGCGATGTCGGCCACGGCCGACCCGACCCCCTCGACAAGGACGAGCCGCTGAATTTGGCGAAGACCATCGCCAGGCTGAAGTTGAAGTACGTGGTGATCACCAGCGTCGACAGGGACGATTTGCGCGATGGTGGCAGCCAGCACTTCGTCGACTGCATCCGCAACATCCGCGAACTCTCGCCGATGACGCAGATCGAAATTCTGGTGCCCGACTTCCGCGGCCGCGACGACCGCGCGCTGGAGATTTTGAAGCTCGCGCCGCCAGATGTGATGAACCACAACCTGGAAACCGCGCCGCGCCTGTACAAAGAAGCGCGTCCCGGCAGCGACTACCAGTTCAGCTTGAACCTGCTGAAGAAGTTCAAGGCGTTGCATCCGAAAGTACCGACCAAGAGCGGCATCATGGTGGGCTTGGGCGAGACCGACGAAGAAATTTTGCAAGTGATGCGCGACATGCGCGAAAACGAGATCGACATGCTGACCATTGGCCAGTACCTGTCGCCATCGACCTCACACCTGCCGGTGCGCCGCTATGTGCACCCGGACACCTTCAAGATGTTCGAGGAAGAGGCCTACAAGATGGGTTTCAGCCATGCCGCAGTGGGTGCGATGGTGCGCAGCAGCTACCACGCCGACCAGCAGGCGCACGCAGCGGGCGTTTAACGCCGTTGACGGGCTGAAAAGCCTGCAGCCGGACTTCTCAGCGCCAGCCGCGATGCCAGCCATATTGCGGGTGGTGCCAGCCGTAACCGTAGCGAGGGTGCTGCATCCATATGAAGCCGACGCCCGGGCTCACATAGGTCGGCGTTACCGAAATGATCGGCGGCTCGACATACACCGGCCCCGGCGCGCCGTATGGGCCAGGGGCCACGACGCAACCTGCAGTCGCGAGCAAAAGTCCGAGTACCACCGCGGCGCTTGCGCATCGGGCGATCTTGTTTTCAGTCATGAATGCTCAGCTAGAGCTGGACCGACGGGGCTGCGGCTGTCGCGTTGGCGGGCCTGAACGCTTGTCGTCTGCGCGGACCACATTGATCATAAGGATCGTATTGAAAGTATTCGTCATGTGCAGACAACGCCCTGCCCGTGGACCGGGTTGACGGCTCCCGCCTCCCGGTAATCCCTGATACATAGCTTTGACTGAGCTTTACTCTCGCCCCACCACCTCTTTTCAGCCAGATCAAACTCTGATGGACACCTTCCAGACCGCCATCGATCGCGTTTTCGGCGCGATTTCCGACCTCATCGCGCTCCACGCACGGCAAAACCCCGAGCGCCCCGCTCTGCGCGATGCCGGCACCACGCTGAACTACGCCGAACTCGACGCGCTGATGGACCGCATCGCGGCGAGCCTGCAGCGCGACGGTCTGGGCGCCGGTGACGCTATCGCAATTTGCGCAGCGGCTTCGGTGCCGTACGCAGCCGTGTTTCTGGGCGCGTTGCGTGCCGGAGTCGCCGTAGCACCGCTGGCGCCCGGATCGACGTCCGCCAGCCTGGCCCGAATGATGGAAGACGCCGAAGCGCGCCTGCTGTTCATCGATGCATCGACTGCCGCCGGCACCGGCAACGCACCCACGCCGACCCGCATCACGCTTGACGGCTCGAACGCCGGCCGCACATTCGATGACTGGTTGTTGCCCGTCGGCGCCCAGCCCGCCGCGGTCGAGGTGCAGCCGTCGTGGCCTTTCAACATCATCTATTCATCGGGCACCACCGGCGAGCCCAAAGGCATCGTGCAAGGTCACGGCATGCGCTGGGCGCACGTTCAGCGTGGCGCCAAATACGGCTACGGCCGCGACACCGTCACGCTGCTCTCGACACCGCTGTACTCCAACACCACGCTGGTCGTCTTTTTTCCGACGCTGGCGTTCGGCGGCTGCGTGATCCTGATGCCGAAGTTCGATGCGGTCGGCTACCTGACACTCGCCGAGCAACATCGCGTCACGCACACGATGCTCGTGCCGGTTCAGTACCAGCGCCTGATGGCGAATTTGGCCTTCGGCGACCACGACCTGTCATCGTTTCGTGCCAAGTTCAGCACCAGCGCACCGTTCGGTGCCGCTCTCAAGGCCGACGTGCTCGCGCGCTGGCCCGGCGGGCTGATCGAGTTCTATGGCATGACCGAAGGCGGTGGCACCTGCATCCTCGAGGCACACCTGCACCCGACCAAACTGCACACTGTCGGGCGGGCGGCCGAAGGCAGCGACATTCGGCTTATCGATGAAGACGGTCGCGAGGTCGCACCGGGCGCCGATGGCGAGGTCGTCGGCAGTTCGGCCGGCATGATGACCGGCTACCACCGCCAGCCCGAAAAAACGCGCGAGGCCGAATGGTTCGATGCAACAGGCAAACGGTTCATCCGCACCGGCGATGTCGGTCGCTTCGATGCCGACGGCTTTCTCACGCTGTTCGACCGGAAGAAGGACTTGGTCATCAGCGGCGGCTTCAACATCTACCCGAGTGATCTCGAGGCCGTGGTGCGCGCGCATCCGGCCGTCGCGGATGTTGCCGTGGTCGGTGTTCCGTCCGAACAATGGGGCGAAACGCCGGTGGCGTTCGTGGTGCGCCGCGCCGGCGACGACACGCCGGAGGACACGCTCTTGCAATGGACCAATGCGCAGCTCGGCAAGACGCAGCGACTGTCGGCCTTGCATTGGATTGACGAGCTGCCGCGCAGTGCGATCGGCAAGGTGTTGAAGCGCGAGTTGCGCGAGCGGGTGCGTTAACTCTTCCGCGCATATCGATGCGCGACTGAGGCCCGCGCATCGACGCCCGCGACACGTGCTCTAAGCTCGCGCGCCATGTCTTCGACTCTCTACGCTCTCACCGCCATCGCCATCTGGGCCACGCTCGCTTCGCTCGGCAGCGCGCTGTCGCACGTTCCGCCTTTTCTCCTGACGGGACTCGCGCTCATCATCGGAAGCATGCCGAGCTGGCCACTGGTGCTGCGCGACCGCGAGGCCTGGAAGGTGCCGAAGACGACGCTCGCGCTCGGCATCTACGGCCTCTTCGGCTTTCACTTTCTGCTGTTCATCGCACTGCGTCACGCGCCACCGATCGAGGCCAATCTGGTGAACTACCTGTGGCCGTTGTTCATGGTGGTGTTGGCACCGTTGCTGCTGCCGGGCGTGTCGTTGCGGCCGTTGCACATCGTCGCTGCACTGCTCGGCTTCGTGGGTGCCGCCGTTGCCATCCTCGGCGCACGCAGCGGCACGGCATCGTCTGCAGTGACCGAGTACTGGGGCTTCGTTCCGGCGCTCGGTTCGGCCTTTATCTGGGCCAGCTATTCGCTGTGGACCAAGCGGGTCGCGGCCTTTCCGACGTCGGCCATCGGCCTGTTCGGCCTCGTGTCGGGCGCGCTTGCTCTGGTGTGCCATGCGCTGCTGGAACCATCGGCAACGCTCGTCGGCAAGGACTGGATGCTGATCGTGCTGTGCGGCCTAGGCCCACTCGGCGCGGCTTTCTTCGTCTGGGACATGGCGCTCAAGCGTGGCGACGCGCGGCAGATCGGCATCCTGAGTTACCTCACACCGCTGGCCTCGACGGCTCTGCTCCTGCTGGTGACGGGTCGCCCGCTCACATGGTCGATCGCGTTGGCGGCCGCGCTGATCATCGCCGCGGCGGTCATGGGCTCGCGCGCAAGCGGTCGCGCGGGTCGCGCGCCAGCCGCATAGGCTCTGCTCGCTATCGATTCAGTGGCATTCGGCTCGCCAAGGCAGTATCTTCATCCAAGGCACAACCCCAATTGACCCCAAGGAGATCCTCATGCCCCTCGTTCGCATCGACCTCGCACGCGGCAAATCTGTCGCGCAGCGCCAGACCATCGGCGACGTCATCTACAACGCGATGATCGCGACCATCAACGTGCCGAAGGACGATCGATTCCAGATCATCACCGAGCACGCGCCGGACGACCTCATCGTCGACAAGACCTACATGGGCATCCAGCGCACCGCCGACTGCGTGCTGATCCAGATCACGCTGAACGAAGGGCGCACGGTCGAGCAGAAGCAAACCTTCTACAAGGCCATCGTCGATGGGCTGCACGAACGACTGGGCATGCGACGCGAGGACGTCTTCATCAATCTTGTCGAGGTGCGCAAGGAGAACTGGTCGTTCGGCAATGGCGAGGCGCAGTATGTGACCTGACTTGATTCGAGGTGCTCAGCGGTGAGCAAGCGTCAAAGTTCGAGTACCAGCCGATCGCCGCACGCACGCGAGCAGCAGGTCATCATCTTCACACCGGCCTCGCGCTCGGCGCGCGTGAGCACCACGTCGCGATGATCCACCTTGCCTGACAGCACGCGCACTTCGCACGAGCCGCACAGGCCTTCTTCGCAATCGCTCTGCACGTCGATGTTGGCGGCGCGCAGGGCCGACAGCACGGTCTGGTCCGCGGCCACATGCACGACGATGCCGGAGTCTTTCAACTCGACATCGAAGGCACGCTCGCGTGACGGGTCGAGCGTGCGCAAGGTCGATACGAAATGCTCGATGTGCAGCGTGTCTTCGGGCCACGCGGCGCAATGCGCTTCGAGCGCTTGCAGCATCCGCAGCGGACCGCACGCGTAGACCTGGGTGCCCATTTCGGGTGTGGCGAGCAGCGCCGCCAAGTCGTTGCGCCCGCCTTCGTCCTGCGCATAGACCTTCAACCGGTCTCCATGCAACGTGCGCAACGCATCCAGAAATGCCATCGTGGCGCGGCGTCGACCGCTGTAGTGCAGCTCGTAGTCGATGCCGAGTTCCTTGGCGCGTCGCGCCATCGCACTGATAGGCGTGATACCGATGCCGCCCGCGATGAAGATGAGCTTGCGCGCGGACTCGTCGAGATGAAAGTGATTGCGCGGCCCACGGATCTTGAGCTTGTCGCCGACCTGAATCGACGTATGGACCCAGCTCGATCCACCGCGGCTCTCCGGGTCGCGCAGCACCGCGATCTCGAACGCGCTCGTATCTGCAGGATTACCGCACAGCGAGTACTGGCGCGACACATCGGGATGTCCGCATTCGATGTCGATGTGCGAGCCCGGCGCCCAACGCGGCATCGGTCGTCCATCGGGTGCGACCACGCGCAGCTTGACGATGCCTTCGGCCACCGGCGTGACGCTCTCGACCACCACCGGCCGAGTGATCGCACCCTTCGACGGTTCACCTAGCCGTAATGGCTCGACGCCTTGCGGACGACGCAACGCGGGATGTGCGCGCTCGGGGTTGTGCACCGGGTCCCACTCGACCCACAAATGCTCGGGCCCGCGAAACGACGTGTTGGGCACATAGCTGAACTGTTGCGGCGCGAGACGCATGTGCGGCAGGCGCCGACTGAACTCCTCCAGAAAAATCTGCATCTCCATGCGCGCCAGGTTCTTGCCCATGCACTGGTGCGAGCCATAGCCGAAGGTGAGATGGTCGCTCGCGTTGTCGCGCCGGATGTCGAACAGATCGCCATCGGGAAAGTGCGCCTCGTCGTGGTTGGCCGACGAGGTCACGATGAGCAGCTTGGAGCCCGCCGGCAGATCGACACCGTCGATGCACGAATCTTTCGTGACCATGCGGCGCCAGGCCGCGACCGAGCCGTTATGGCGCAGGCACTCTTCGACCGCGTTAGGAATCAGGCTCGCGTCTTCACACATTTCGCGCCACGCGTCCGGATGCTGCAGCAGCAGCTTCATCGCATTGGCAGACGCATTGGCTGTGGTTTCGTGCGCGGCCACGATGCCGGCCATCATCATCGAGTGCAGGTACGAATCGGTGACGACATCGGGCAGCTCGCGTTGCTTGCGCAAACCGTATTGCATCCATCCGCCACTTTCCGTGCCACCGGGGCCATCGAGATCCTGGCGCATCTTGTCGAGCACCTTGCCAGCGAACTGCCAGAAGTTGCCGACCGCGTGGGCCACCGCCACCTGCTCTTCGGGCTTGGGCCGGCCCCAAGTGTTGACGGTGTGCGCGATCGAGTACTTGCGCAGCGTGTCCATGTCTTCTTCGGGTACGCCGAGGAAGTGCAGCGCTACCGTCAGCGGGATTTCCCACAGCATCTGGTCGACCAGGTCGGCCTTGCCGTCGTCGATGAAACGGTCGACGTACTCGCGCGCAAGTTGCCGCACCATCGGCTCGTGGTGCTTCAGTTCTTCAGGTGTGAACGAGTGCATCAGCGCGCGGCGCCGTGGCATGTGCGCGGGCTCGTCTTCGTTGACCAGCGTGCGGTTCAGCGCGAAGCCGTAAGACGCCAGCACCGCATTGGCTTCGTCGCCGGTCGGGGTGATCTTTTCGAGCGCGATCGACGGGCTGAAAGTGATGTTGTCCCGAAAGATCGCCTTGATGTCGTCGTAGCGCGTGACGACCCAGTAGCCGAGCTTGGGGCTCCAGAAGATCGGCTCTTGCTCACGCGCCCAGCGCACGTACTCCGGCGGGTCTTGCTGGTAGCCGTCTTCGAACGGATCGAAGTCGGCCGCGCGCCGACTCACCGGGCAACCGGTGGGCGTGCGCTCCGCGGACAACGGCCCGTGCGCCACCGGGCAGCCCGCACCGCGGACCGGGGGTTCGAGCGTGCTCATCAATCCAGCGTTATTTTCAGGTCGCGGATCAGCTTTTGCCAGCGCACGGCTTCCGTTCTGAGCAGCTCGGCGAACTGTGCCGGCGTGTTGCCGACCGGCTCCACGCCGAAGTCTTCGAGCCGCTTGTGCACTGCGGGGTCGTTAATGGCCGCGACCACCTGCTTGTTGAGCGCAGCGATCACCTCGGGCGGTGTCGCGGCGGGCACCACCATCCCGACCAGCGCAGCGGCCTCGACGTTCTTGTAGCCCAGCTCGGCGAAGGTCGGCACGTCAGGCAACTGCGGCAGGCGCGTTGCGTTGGCCACCGCCAACGCCTTGACCTTGCCGCCCTTGATGAAGCCGGCACCGGCCGCCAAGTCGACCATCATCGCCGGCACCTGTCCACCGGCCACATCGGCAAGCGCTGGCGCGGCACCGCGGTACGGCGCGTGGACCATGAAAAGGCCGGCTTCCGACTTGAGCAATTCCATCGCCAGATGGTGCGGACTGCCGGCGCCGGCCGATGCGTAGTTGAGCCCGCCGGGCTTGGCCTTGGCCTGCGCGATGAAGTCCTTGGCGTCTTTGACCGAGATGCCCGGACCGACCACCAGGATCATCGGGAAGCGACCCATCAACGTGACCGGCGCCAGGTCTTTGGTCGGGCTGTAGCTCAGCGTCTTGTAGAGCACCGGGTTGTAGACCAGCGTGCCGTTGTCGGCCGACAGCACCGTGTAGCCGTCGGGCGCCGCGCGTGCCACTTCCGAAGCGCCGATCGCTGTGTTGCCACCCGGCTTGTTGTCGACCAGGATCGACTGACCGATCTGCGTCGACATCACCTGGCTGATGGAGCGCGCCAGAAAGTCGGAGCCGCCGCCTGCCGCGTAAGGCACGACCCAGCGGATCGGCTTGGAGGGAAAGGTTTGCGCCTGCGCCATGGCGCCCGACGCGGCGAGCAAAGGCAGTGCCAGCAGGCAGATCGCCGAAATTTTCTTCATGCATGTCTCCAAACAGTGATCGATAAAAAGCCCGGCTTAGTGTCCTCTGCCGGGCCCGATTCTTCATGGGTGTTTACCGTGACGACACGGCACAAATTGCCTCGATCGGACAGCCTCAGTCGGTCGCGACTTCGAGCACCAGCTTGCCGAAGTTCTCGCCGGCAAAAAGCTTGTTGAGCGACTCGGGGAAAGTCTCGATGCCCTTGACCACGTCTTCCTTGCTCTTCATGCGACCGTCTTTCAGGTAGCCGGCCAATTCCTTGATCGCGATCGGGTAACGGTCGGCGTAGTCGAACACCACGATGCCTTCCATGCGCGCGCGATTCACCAGCAGGCTCAGGTAGTTGCGCGGGCCAGCAGCCGGCATGCTGTTGGCGTTGTTGTACTGGCTGATGGCGCCGCAAATGATGACGCGCGCTTTGCGTGCGAGCTTGGCCAATACCGCGTCGAGGATGTCACCACCGACGTTGTCGAAGTAGATGTCCACGCCCTTGGGGCAATGCTCTTTCAGGCCCGCGCGCACCGCGCCCTCGCCAGCTTTGTAGTCGATGCAGGCGTCGAAGCCCAGCTCTTGGACCACCCACTTGCACTTGGCCTCGCCGCCGGCGATACCAACCACGCGGCAACCCTTGATCTTCGCGAGCTGGCCGACGGTCTGTCCGACCGCGCCTGCTGCGCCCGACACCACGACGGTCTCGCCCTCCTTCGGCTGGCCGACATCCATCAGGCCGAAGTAGCCGGTCATGCCCGGCATGCCGAGCACGTTGAGCCACTGCCCGATGCTGCCAGCGCGGAGGTCGATCTTGACCAAGCCATTGCGCTTCAACTCGTCTTGCGCAATCACGATGTACTCCTGCACGCCGAGCGTGCCGTACACCGTGTCGCCGACCGCGAAGGCCGGATTCTTCGAAGCGATGATCCTGCCGATACCGCCGGCCCGCATCACCTCGCCGATGGCGACCGGTGGGATGTAGCTCCTGGCGTCGTTGAGCCAGCCGCGCATTGCGGGGTCGAGCGACAGCGACAAGGTCTTGACCAGCACGCCGCCGTCGGCCGGCTCGCCGACAGCCTCGTCGGTAAAGCTCCAATGCTCACGCGTGGCAGCGGCGTCGGGGCGTTTGGCAAGGCGAACCTGGTGGTTGACGAGAGCGGTCATGGTGTTGTCTCCTTCGTTGTGATGAGCCGGAATGCTAGTCGCGCGTCGGGGCCGCGCCGGTAGCGCAGGCGACAAAGCCGTCAACGCAAACGCTCCACAACGCGGTTGGCACTGAATTCGCTTGCTCCTCGGGACTACAACAGTAAGAGGTGACCGCATGGCGAAGATCCCACCGGGCGTCGGCCCGCGCTTTCCACAGGTGGTGGTACTGGTCGGCGCCACCGGCGACCTGGCGCGACGCAAGTTGCTGCCCGGCCTCTTTCATCTCTGCACCTCGGGCTTCATTCCGTCGTGCCGGATCATCGGCTGCTCGCTGGACGAGATGGACATCGAGGCCTTCCGGGCCAGCGCGCGATCGGCGCTCGACGAGTTCGGCAGCCGCAAGTTCACGACCGCCGAGTGGGACGCCTTCTCAGCCACGCTCGACTACGTGCCGCTGTCGGCCGGCGCGCCCGCGCTGAAGGCGGCGGTCGAGAAGGCCGAGGCTTCTTTCGGCGGTGCGGAATGCCGAAGGTTGCACTACCTGAGCGTGCCACCCAGCGCGGCGCTGACGGTGGTGCGCACGCTCGGCGAGGCCGGCCTGGTCGAGCGCGCCCGGATCGTGATGGAAAAACCCTTCGGCACCAACCTTGCGAGCGCCGTCACACTGAACTCCAAGCTGCACGAAGTCTTCGCGGAAGAGCAGATCTTTCGCATCGATCACTTTCTGGGCAAGGAGCCGGCGCAGAACATCCTGGCCTTCCGCTTCGCCAACGGCCTGTTCGAGCCGATCTGGAACCGAAATTTCATCGACCACGTACAGATCGACGTGCCCGAGACGCTGGGCCTCGGCAAGCGCGCCGGCTTCTACGAGCAGACCGGCGCCTACCGCGACATGGTGGTCACGCACCTGTTCCAGATCCTGGCCTTCATGGCGATGGAGCCTCCGACCGCGCTGGAACCAGCACCCATCGGCGAGGAAAAGAACAAGGTGTTTCGCAGCATGCTGCCGATCGTCCCGGCGGACGTGGTGCGCGGACAGTACGCTGGCTATCGCGCCGAAGAGGGCGTCGATCCGGACTCGGACACCGAAACCTTCATCGCGCTCAAGTGCCACATCGACAACTGGCGATGGGCCGGCGTGCCTTTTTATCTGCGCACAGGAAAGCGGTTGGCCGAAGGGCAGCGCATCATCTCCATCGCCTTTCGCGAGCCGCCCAAGAGCATGTTTCCGCCCGGCTCGGGCGTCGGGGCACAAGGGCCCGATCACCTGACCTTCGACCTGGCCGACGCCTCGAAGATGTCGCTGTCGTTCTACGGCAAGCGCCCCGGCCCCGGCATGCGGCTCGACAAACTGAGCCTGCAGTTCGCCATGCACGACACCGGCCTGGCCGGTGACGTGCTCGAAGCCTATGAGCGGCTGATCCTCGACGCCATGCGCGGCGACCGCACGCTGTTCACCACGGCCGAAGGCATCGAGCGACTCTGGCAGGTGTCGACCGGCCTGCTGGAATCACCGCCGCCGGTACGCTTGTATGCGCAGGGATCGTGGGGACCGAAGGCGGTGCACCAGTTGATCGCGCCGCACGCGTGGCGGCTGCCTTTCGAGCGGGCCTGGCGCGACCCGAACAAGGTCGGCAGCTGAGCGTGCGCACGCGCTGCCGCTGATGGCAATCGATCAATCGAGCAGCACGTCGACTTGCAAGCCCGGCGAAGCGTTGCGCACGCTCAGGCTGCCGCCATGCGCTTCAGCCACGAGCCGGCACAAGTACATGCCGAGCCCGACGCCGCCAGTCGTTCGCTGCCGAGCGCTGTCAGTGCGATAGAACGGTTCCGTCAGATGCGCCAGTTGCGCATCGTCCACACCGGGGCCGAAGTCGCGCACCTGCAACGCGACCCCGCCACCTTCGCCGGATGACTGCAACGACACGCGCGGAGGCTCTGCAGCGTCAGCGCCGTGGCGCAGCGCGTTGTCGAGCAGGTTGCGCAGCAGCAAGCGGACGCGGGTGCGGTCGAGCTGGCATGGCGCGAGGTCCGTCGCCAGGTCGAGTTCGACCGCGGCGGCGTGCGGCATCTCTGCCACGGTTTCGCGCACCAGCGCCGCAAGGTCGACCGGCTCGCGTTGCAATGCGGCATGAGGACTTGCGAGCCGTTCGCTTTCGAGCAGATCGCTGATGAGGTCACGCATCTCGTTCAGGTCGCGCAGCAGCGCATCGCGCTCGGGCAGCCCTTCGATCGTCGCCGGCAGCAACTCGGCGTTCAGCCGCGCACGGGTCAACGGCGAGCGCAGCTCGTGGCTCAGCGCCAGCAGCAGCGCACGCTTGGCATCGAGCATGCCGCGGATATCGTGCGCCATCGTGTTGATGCGCCGCGCCAGCTCGCCCAGCTCGTCCTTGCGACGCAGCGGAATCGGCTTGTCGAAGTCGCCGGCACCGAAGCGTTCGGCGCCGGCACGGATGTCGTCGAGCGGGCGCAGCAGTCGGCGCACGTAGGCGTAGGCAAAGACGATCAGCGCCAGCAGCAGGGCCAGCGTGACCCAACCGAAACGATGCGGCCCGCGTTGCCACGGCAAGGTGCCTATGCCGAAGCTGATGCGGTGACCGTCGGCGGTGGTGCGGCCGAGCATCTCGCCGGCGCGTGAATCGAAGCCGCGGCGCTCGGTGCGATCGGGATGCGATTCCCAGTTGACCGTCGGCCCCTGAATGCGGATCGCGAGCGGCAGCCGTGCGGCCAATGCCTCGGCGCGCGACACATCGGGCGGCGAGCCGATCTCGGCCGCCAGCCGGTTCGCGTAGTCGGACACCAGGGGCACGCCGGCTTCGCGCCAGCCGCTGGCGAAGGTGCTCTGCATGCCGACGATGAAGACGGCCGTCATCGCGAAGGCGAGCAACAAAAAGACGGTGAGCAGACGGGCACGCAACGAATGGCGCCAGCGATGTCGCCAGCGTCGGCGCTCGATATGCCTCGTGCGATTCATCGCCCGACGGCCAGCGCGTAGCCGGCATTGCGCAGGGTCTTGATGCAGTCGAGCGGCTCCAGCTTCTTGCGCAGGCGACTCACCACGATGTCGACCGCGCGCGTGAAGAGCTCGGCCTCGTGGCCTCGCAGCCTGTTGAGGATGTCGTCGCGGCTGAAGACCTTGCCGGGCTCGGAAGCCAGCAACGCGAGCAGATCGAATTCGGTGCCCGTCAGTTCGACGGCGTGGCCTTGTCGCAGCACTTCGCGCTTGTCGAGATCGATGGCGAGGCCTTCAAAGACGAGGCGCGGTACATGCGTTGTCGGCATGGGCGCTGCTGCGCGTTGACGCCGCAGGATGGTTTGCACGCGCGCGACCAGCTCACGCGGCTCGAACGGTTTGGGCACGTAGTCGTCGGCGCCGAGCTCGAGTCCGACCACGCGGTCCATCACCTCGCCGCGCGCCGTCAGCATGACGATCGGGATGTCGCTTTCCTTGCGGATTTCGCGACACAGCGCGAAGCCGTCCATCTCGGGCAGCATGACATCGAGGATGGCGGCGGCGTAGTGCGTCGCGCGCAGCTTGGCTAGGCCTTCGCTCGGCCGCGTGGCGCTGTCGAGCGTGAAGTCGAAGCGCGCGAAGTAACTCGCGAGCGGCGCGCCCAGGTGCTCGTCGTCGTCGATCAGAAGGATGCGCGGCATGGTCGGATTGTGGATGAGTGCCCCGGCGCCAAGCGAAGCCGGGGCGCAGGTCTCAACTTCTCCAGCGGCGGCCGCCGCGTTGCATGAACTCACGCACCTTGGCTTGCTGGGCGGGGTTCAGGTTGTCGAAGAAATCGGCAGCGGCCAAGATGATGTCCGGGCTGCCAGTGCGTACCGCCGCCGTCTTTTCGTCGACCATCTTTGATGCAGCGGACTGGTCGAGCTTGTTGCCCGCGAAGAGCGACTGGAACTGGGTACGCATGCCACCGGCACCGCCCGCGTCGCGCATGGCGGCGCGTTGTGCGCCCAGCTTGTCGGCGAGCGTGGCGAGCTTCTGCTTTTGCACGGTATCGAGGTCGAGCTTGCCGCCGATGCGCTCGACCATCTTGGCGCGGAACTCCGCAGGGTCGCCACCGCCCCAGCGATGCGCGGCACAGCCGCCGAGACTTCCCGCCACGATGGCGGCACCGGCCAAGCCGAAGAGTGAACGTTTGATCCAGGGTTTCATGAGACTTCCTTGTGTGGGAAAAAGGGGAAGTCCGATGGTGCTTTTGGCGCGCCCCGAAGTCCTTTCGCGGCGGTATCGGCGTGTTTCGTTTTATGTCGACCGATGCCTCAGGCGCTGCTCAGCAAAGCTGCGGCACCATGACCATCGACATGTCCACACACCAACAACACCTCCTCGCCGTCGCGCTTGCCGACCTTCACCCCACCCAGATTACCGTCGGCGCTGCGGAGGTCGCCGTCAAGCGGGAGCAGTGGGCCGGCCTCAAGCGGAAGGCGCGCAAGCACACGCTCGACGCGCACTGGTTCCCAGCGGTGAAGGGTCCCGAAGGGCGCTACTACATCGTCGACCACCACCATCTGGGCATGGCGCTGCACCAGGAAGATGTCGGCACCGTGTGGGTCATGCAACTGGACGACCTGTCGGCCATCCGTGGCGAGGCTTTTTGGCGTCTCATGGAATTCCACCGCTGGGCGCATCCGTACGACGAAAAAGGCAAGCGACAGGACTACGAGGCCATTCCGTCTCAGATCTCGAAGCTGCATGACGACCCCTATCGCAGCCTTGCGGGCTTCGTTCGGTCCGCCGGCGGCTATGCCAAGGACGCGGCGCCGTTTGCCGAATTTCTCTGGGCTGACTTCTTTCGGCCACTGATTCCCCGCCGGGCGCTGGAAAAGTCCCGTACCCAGGCGCTGCCGGTCGAGGCACTGCAGCAGGCGGTCGCGCTGGCGCGGGGCCCGGGCGCGCGCTACCTGCCAGGCTGGACCGGCGTCAGCGCGAGCTTGTCGGCGGTCAGCAGCGGTCTGGGTGGCACTGCCCCGGTGTCGGCGGAGTGATCGCCCGGCGCGGCCTGCCGGCTGTCGCCGACCTGGTGGCAGGGCTTTCGATCGCAGGTCTGCTGCTGCCCGAGGCCGTGGCCTATTCCAGCATCGCGGGGCTGCCGCCCCAGAGCGGCGTCCTCGCGCTGTTCGCGGGCCTGCTGGTGTATGGGCTCCTCGGCAACAGCCGTTTTGCCATCGTTTCGGCAACCTCCTCGTCGGCGGCGGTGCTGCTGGCCGCGACCGGATCGCTCGCCGGCACGGATGCGGCGCTGCGCGTGGCGCTGGGCGCCGGCATCGTGCTGCTGACAGGCGTGTTCTTCATCATCGCGGGGCTGGCGCGGCTGGGGGCGGTGTCCAGCCTGATCGCCAAGCCGGTTCTGCGTGGCTTTGCCCTGGGGCTGGCGATCACCATCGTGGTCAAGCAGATGCCCAAGGTGCTCGGCGCGCATCCGATGCACACCGACTTTCTGCGCTTCGGCTGGGAGCTTCTGGCGGGCTGGTCGCACTGGAACTGGGCAGGTGGCGCCATGGCGCTGGTCGCGCTGGTGCTGCTACGCGGGCTGGGGCGCTGGCGTGCGGTACCCGCGGCACTGCTGGTGATCGCCATCGGCATTGCGCTCGATGTCGGCGGCTATTGCAAGGCTTGGAACGTGGCACCGGTCGGGACGTTCACGCTGGACTTTTCCAGCCCCGGGATGCCGCAGCTCGCGCGCGCCGACTGGCTGCGGCTGGGCGAGCTGGCCTTCGCGATGGCCTTGATCCTCTATGCCGAATCGTACGGGTCGATTCGCACGTTCGCGCTGCGTCACGGCGACAACGTCTCGGCCAATCGAGATCTGTTCGCGCTCGGCCTCGCCAACATCGCTTCCGCGCTGTTTCACGGCATGCCTGTAGGCGCGGGCTACTCGGCCACCTCGGCCAACGAAGCGGCCGGCGCACAGAGCCGGGCCGCCGGGCTGGTGGCCGGCGCCGTGGTGCTGATCGCGGTCCTGACCCTGCTGCCATGGATTGCCCACACGCCCGAACCTCTGCTGGCTGCGATCGTGATCAATGCTGTCAGTCACTCGCTCAACCCGGCGGCGCTGCGACCCCTGTTCGTCTGGCGACGCGACCGGTTGATCGCGCTGGTGGCGGTGGCCGCGGTGCTGCTGCTGGGCGTGCTGGACGGCCTGCTGGCCGCGATCGGGCTCAGTCTGCTGATGCTCTTGCGCGGCATGTCGCGCGCCGGCGTCAGCTGGCTCGGCCGGCTGGACGGCGGGCACGACTATGTCGATACGGCGCGCCACCCCGAGGCCGTGGTGCCGCCCGGCGTGCTCATCGCCCGACCCGAGGTGCCGCTGTTTTTCGGCAACGCCGACGGCGTGTTCGCCACTCTTCGCACGCGCGTGGAAGCCACGCCGATGCTCCAACGCATGGTGCTCAGCCTGGAAGAGTCGCCCGATCTCGATGCCACCAGCATCGAGGCACTTTGCGACTTCGCGCAATGGACGCGGCAGCGTGGTTCTCAGCTGGTATTGGCGCGGGTCAAGGACACGGTGCGGGACTTGCTGGGACAAGTGAGGTCGGCCGATTTGCCTGCGGCAGCCTATGCGCCGTGGAGCGTGGACGACGCGATGCAGCTTCCGCTGCTGCCGCCGAAGAAATCCGACAGGTTCTAGATCGGCAACGTCATCGCCAGGGCGGGGTCGTCGGCCTCCAGCACGCGCTGCGCCCACGGCTCGAGCTTGCCGGCGTCGGCGCGCAACACCTCCTGCTTGACGGCGAGAATCTGCGATGGATGCATCGAGAAGCTGCGCAGACCGAGGCCGATCAGCAGCCGGGTGAACGTGACGTCGCCGGCCATTTCGCCGCACACGCTGACGCCCTTGCCCTGGCGGCGGCATTCCGCGATGGTGTCTGCGACGAGCTTGAGCACGGCCGGGTGCGCGGGGTCGTACAGATGGGCTACGGCCTCGTCGGCGCGGTCGATGGCGAGCGTGTACTGGATCAGGTCGTTGGTGCCGATCGATAGGAAGTCGAAGTGCTTCAGGAACAGCTTCAACGTGAGCGCTGCTGCCGGGATTTCGATCATCGCGCCGAGCTTCACCGCGCCGTACACCATGCCCTTGTTGTCGAGTTCGGCCCGCGCGAAATCGATCAACGACAAGGTCTGGCGAATCTCGCTCGCGTGCGCCAGCATCGGAATCAACAGGTGGATTGCGCCATGCGCCGCCGCCCGCAGGATGGCGCGCAGTTGGGTCAGGAACATGGCGGGGTCGGCCAGGCTCCAGCGGATCGCGCGCAGGCCGAGCGCCGGATTCAAGTGCTCCTGCTTGCTGGCCTTGCTGTCGAGCGGCTTGTCGGCGCCGATGTCGATGGTGCGGATCGTCACCGGCATGCCCTGCATGCCCTCGACTGCACGTTTGTAGGCCTGGTATTGCTCTTCTTCGTTGGGCAGTCGCGTCTGGCGTTGCGACTCCCGGCCCATGAAGAGGAATTCGCTGCGAAACAGCCCGACGCCGACGGCGCCGGCCTTGACCGCGCCGGCCGTGTCTTCGGGCATCTCGATGTTGGCGAGCAGATCGACACGCTGGCCGTCGAGCGTGACCGCCGGCTTGTGCCGCAGCCGTGCCAGCCGGCCGCGCTCCAGGTCACCCTGACGCTGCTTGAAACCGTACTCGGCCAGGATGATCGGCGACGGGTCGACGATGACCACACCCGCATCGCCATCGATGATGACCCAGTCGTCCTGCCGCACCAGTTGGCTGGCGGTGCGTGCGCCGACGACCGCCGGAATGTCCATGCTGCGCGCCACGATCGCTGTGTGCGAAGTGCGGCCGCCGACATCGGTGACGAAGCCCGCGAACACGCTCTTCTTGAACTGCAGCATGTCGGCCGGCGACAGGTCGTGCGCGATGAGCACCAGTGGCACATCGATGGTGTCGTTGACGGTGAGATCGTCGTCTTCGGCTTCGGCAGGGCGCTTGCGGCGCGGCGGTGTCGGTGCGAGCACCGCGGCGGTTCCCTTCATGCGATGCAGCATGCGTTCGACCACCTGCTCGAGGTCTGCCTTGCGCTCTCGCAGGTACTCGTCCTCCATCTCGTCGAACTGCCGCGCAATGACTTCGAGCTGCGTGGTCAGTGCCCATTCGGCGTTATAGAGCCGCTCGGTGATCCAGTGCTTGACGCCGTTGGTGAGGGCCTCGTCCTGCAACAGCATTTGGTGCACTTCGAGCAACGCCACCAGTTCGTGCGGCGCGTCGTTAGGGCCCATCAGCGCGACGCTGGCCTGCAGCTTGGTGAGCTCTTCGGACACCGCGTTGCGCGCCGTGCGCACCCGCTCGATCTCGGCCTCGATCTCAGCCGGCTTGATGAAGTAGTGGGCCACGTCGATGCGGCTCGACACCACCAGCACCGCGCGCCCGATGGCGATGCCACGGGCAACCGGCAGACCGTGAACCGCGAATGTCATGGCAAGGGTCTCACTCGCCTTCGCCGAACTTGTCGTTCATCAACGCCACCAGAGCATCCATGGCCTCCTGCTCGCGCTCACCGTCGGTTTCGAGATCAATCGACACGCCGATTCCGGCCGCCAGCATCATCACGCCCATGATGCTTTTGGCATTGACGCGGCGGTCGCCACGCGCGAGCCAAACCTCGCACGGATAGCTGCCGGCGAGCTTGGTGAGCTTGGCCGACGCGCGTGCGTGCAAGCCCAGCTTATTGCTGATGGTCACGGATGTCTTGATCACTTGGTTTTCTTCTCGCCTGGTTTTGGGGGGCCGACACAGCGACTTGCATGACGCCGGCGGTGCCGCCTGTGATTGCGCGCTGAACCAGCGCATCGAGCGTTTCGTGCCGGTAGGTAACGGCGCGCAACAACATCGGCAAATTGACGCCGGCCACGAGCCGCGCTCGCACGCCGTCGACAAGCTTTTGGGCCACGTTGCACGGCGTCGCGCCGAACACATCTGCCAGCACGAGCACCTGCGAGCGCGGCGGATTCAACATCTGGGCCAGTGTGATGCGCCCAGCGGCAAGTGTTTCTTCCGGTGATACGTTGGGCAACACGTCGAGTGCAACGATGACGTTCTCGCAATCGGGAAACACATGCAGCGCGCACTGCCGCAGCGCCTGTGCGAGCGGGGAGTGGGCGATGATGAAAATACTGTTCATGGATGGAGGCGAAGCAGGTCGACAATTATGCGGGGCTGCGACGTGCCGAGAGGCGCACGCCCTCGAAGAACGTGGAAGTCGCATCGACGGCCGATGGCTTACCGAGAACTATGGCTTGATAGACCGTCACATGAGTGCCATCGACCGCATTTGTGAACCAGACGATTTCGGCACTTCCGGATTGCACTGAAGCCTTTCGGGCGGCTTCTTCCGCCGCCCGTGTGATGGTGAAGCGGGATGCCGATGCCTCGTCGGCGCCAGCGACCGTGGCGACTGTTTCCGTGAGCTGCGCATCCGGCCACTGTGCGCGCGTCGAGGCCTTCCATGCGGCGAGCCACATTGCCGCCTGCTCGGCGCTACCGGCTTCGGCTTGCGCAATGGCAAAAGTTGCATCGCCCGCCGGGCAGCCGGTCATGCTGATCGAAATGCGTTCGATGCCCGGGACTTCGAGGTTTCGCGTCGCACGGTCGGGCTTGCACGGGAGGAGCGCGAGGAGGTTGTCGGTCACGGTCACGTCGCGCCAGTTGAAAACAGGGCTGCAGCCGGGCAGGAGCAACAAAAACAGCAGGCCGGGGAACCATCGCCGAGCCGAACCAACAACATACATAGTCATTGAACCGAGCTTATCGCGCCAAATCGAACAGACGGCCGCCGTCGATGTACCGCGGGAGCTTCTGGCGACCCGGCTGCGCGGGCATCGTGAGCAGGTTTTCGCGTCTCGGAACTAAAATCTCACCGTCCTTCTTCCTCGGGTTGCCCATGAAAAAAGTCGTCTATGCCGCCGCGGTGGCTATTGCATTGGCCGTCGGCGCGGGTGCTTACCTGAACACTGGGACCGAAGCAGCGCCTGCATCTACGTTTGTTCTGCTCGACGGCAGCAAGCAAAGCGCGGCTGATTTCAAAGGCAAGGTCACTCTGGTCAATTTTTGGGCGACGAGCTGCGTGACGTGCGTCGCCGAAATGCCAAAGGTGATCGCGACCTACGAGAAATACAAGGCGCAGGGATATGACACCGTGGCGGTGGCCATGAGCTACGACCCGCCGGCCTATGTCGTGAACTATGCCGAGACGCGTAAGTTGCCGTTCAAGGTGGCCATCGACAACACCGGCGCTGTCGCCAGAGCATGGGGCGACATCGCGCTCACGCCGACGACTTTCGTCGTGAACAAACGTGGTGAGGTCGTCAAGCGCTACGTCGGCGAGCCTGACTTCGCAGCGCTGCATAAGCTGATCGAGAAGTTGCTTGCCGACGCTTGAGTTGCTAATCTGTCAGTCTTGCCAACCGACATATTTTTTCGCCCGATGACCGCGCCCCTCCGGCTCAGCGCATGAGCTTTTCGGTATCTCGCCCGTTGCCGCTGACCGACACGCCATCGGTGGTGCTGGTCACGCCCGACGAGGCGCTGGAATTCGATGCTGCACGGTCCCTGTTTCGCGAATATGCAGCGGCACTCGGTATCGATCTTCGCTTCCAGAATTTTGATGAAGAGCTGGTCGCGCTTCCGGGGGACTATGCGGAGCCCCGGGGTGCGTTGTTGCTGGCTCTGGTCGACGTCAACCCATCACACCCGAGGCCGCAAACGCCGACTCTGCAGCGTGCAAATGGCATGCGCGCGCATGTGGCGGGGTGCTGCGCTCTGCGGCCGCTTGATTCGACCGATTACGCCAACGCGGCGGAGATGAAACGATTGTTCGTACGGCCAGGCTTTCGCGGACTGGGGCTAGGCCGACAGTTGGCCGAAGCGATGCTCGACGCCGCACGCAGTGCAGGCTACGGATGCGTGCTGCTCGACACGCTAGACGACATGGAGTCAGCGCGCGCGCTCTACGAAGAGCTCGGATTTGTCGAGGTGCCGCCCTATCATCACAATCCGATTTCGGGGGCTCACTACCTCAAAGCCGATCTTTATTGATCGAATTTGAGGTTTGGATCGGATGTCGAGCCGGCTGCCATGGCAGCGAAAGTGGCGGCTCGGCTTGATTTTGGGTCAGCCGCGGGCTTGCGCCAACAGCGTGCCGGCATCACTCACCTCGAACTTGCCGGGCGCTTCGACGTTGAGCGTTGCGACTTTCCCGTCTTTGATGAGCGCCGAATAGCGATTGCTGCGCACGCCCATGCCACGGCCTGTGAGGTCGAGCGTCAGTCCTGTGGCCTTGGCAAAGTCACCACTTCCGTCTGCCAGCATACGCACCTTCGTCCCCGTGTTCTGGTCACGCGCCCACGCACCCATCACGAATGCGTCGTTGACGCTCACGCACCAGATCTCATCGACACCGGCGGCCTTGAAGTCGGCGGCATGTGCGACGTAGCCCGGCACGTGCTTTGCCGAGCAGGTTGGGGTGAAGGCACCCGGCAGCGCGAACAGCGCAATGGTCTTGCCAGCGGTGGCCTTGGCAACCTCGACCGGATTCGGTCCAATGCTGCAACCCTCGCCCTCCACTTCGGAGAATTCCATCAGGGTGGTCGCGGGAAGGGTGTCACCGACTTTGATCATGCAAGCTACTCCAGAAAATGAAAACGGCCCACATTGTGGGCCGTTTCTGATTGCGCCGTAGCGCGTGCCATCGAAGTCGGGGTCAGATTGCCGCGGCCTTCTCGACCAAGCGGGTAACGACCCAGTTCTTGGTCTTCGAAATCGGCCGGCTTTCGGTGATTTCGATGGTATCGCCCAGCTTGTACTGGCCCGTTTCGTCGTGTGCGTGGTACTTGCTGGTCTTGGCAACGATCTTGCCGTAGAGCTCGTGCTTCACGCGGCGCTCGACCAGCACCGTCACTGTCTTCTCACGCTTGTCGCTGACCACCTTGCCGATCAAGGTGCGCTTGAGGGATTTTTTAACTTCCGTCATGTTCACTCCTTACTTCGCGGCTGATGTTTCTTGCTGCTTTTGCGCAAGGATGGTTTTGGCACGCGCAATATCGCGACGTGTTACGCGCAGCGTCGACAAGTTCGTCAGCTGCTGTGTGGCTTTTTGCATGCGCAGACCGAAATGGGCCTTTTGCAAATCCTTGACTTCGGTCTTCAGGCCGGCGACATCCTTGTCGCGCAGCGTAGCGGCCTTCGACACCTTGACCGGCTTGGCCGCGGCGTCTTTCTTTTTACGTGTTGCCATCAGTGTTCTCCTCAGGCGCCGAGTTGGCGAGCGACGAAGGTCGTGCGCAGCGGCAGCTTGGCGGCGGCCAGGCGGAACGCTTCACGTGCGAGTTCTTCGGGAACACCGACGATCTCGTAGATCACCTTGCCGGGCTGAATTTCAGCGACGTAGTACTCGGGGTTGCCCTTACCGTTACCCATCCGCACTTCTGCGGGCTTGTGGGAGATCGGCTTGTCAGGGAACACACGAATCCAGATACGGCCGCCGCGCTTCACATGACGTGAAATAGCGCGACGGGCGGCTTCGATCTGGCGGGCCGTCAGGCGGCCGCGGTCGATCGACTTCAGACCGAAATCACCGAACGAGACAGCGTTGCCGCGTGTCGCGATGCCGGTGTTGCGGCCCTTTTGTTCCTTGCGGAACTTTCTGCGTGCAGGTTGCAGCATGTTTTCTTACTCCGTGGGGACTGCCCCAGACGCATTCGCGTCCAGGAAAGACCGATTACTCGGTCTTGGCACCGTCAGCTGCTGCAGCTGGCGCGGCTTTGCGGACGCGCTTAACGGCGGGTTTCGAGTCTGCACCCGGTGCTGCAGGAGCACCACCGGTCGCTTCTGCGGGCTTGTCGCTGCCATCGGCCGGTGCGGTGTTACCACCGATCGGGCCGCGGGCACCGGCGCGTGGGCCAGAGCTCGGGCCACGACGATCCGAACCTGGACGATCACCACCCGGGCGGCCATCGCGCCGCGGACCACGCGGACGACGTTCGTCGTCCGGGCGCGGAGTCTCAACGGCCGGCAGGTCGTTGCGACCCAGCGTGTCGCCCTTGTAAACCCAGACCTTGACGCCAATGACGCCGTACGTAGTCTTGGCTTCCGAGGTGCCGTAGTCGATGTCGGCGCGCAAGGTATGAAGCGGCACGCGGCCTTCGCGGTACCACTCGCAACGTGCGATTTCGATGCCGTTGAGGCGTCCCGACGACATGATCTTGATGCCCTGGGCACCGAGACGCATCGCGTTTTGCATTGCACGCTTCATGGCGCGGCGGAACATGATCCGCTTTTCCAGCTGTTGCGTGATGCTGTCGGCGATCAGCTTAGCATCGATTTCAGGCTTGCGCACTTCTTCGATGTTCACTGCCACTGGCACGCCGAGTTGACGGCTTAGCTCGCGCTTCAAGTTCTCGATGTCTTCGCCTTTCTTGCCGATCACCACGCCCGGACGAGCCGAGTAGATGGTGATGCGTGCATTCTTGGCGGGACGCTCGATCATCACGCGCGAGACGGATGCGTTCTTGAGCTTCTTCTTCAGGTACTCGCGCACCTTGATGTCTTCGGCCAGCATGCCGGCGAAATCTTTGTTGCTGGCGTACCAGCGGCTGGACCAGTTCCGGGTGACCGCAAGGCGGAAACCGGTGGGGTGAATCTTCTGTCCCATAGTTCTTCCAGGCCTTCTTAATTGCCAACCGTCACGTACACATGGCACGTGGGCTTGCTGATGCGGTTACCGCGACCCTTGGCCCGCGCCGTGAAGCGCTTGAGCGTGGCGCCCTGTTCAACGTAGATGGTCGTGATTCGCAACTCGTCGATGTCGGCACCGTCGTTGTGCTCGGCGTTGGCAATCGCCGACTCGAGCACTTTTTTGATGATCACAGCGGCCTTTTTCTGCGTGAATTGCAGAACGTTGAGCGCTTGATCAACCTTCTTGCCGCGGATCAGGTCAGCGACCAGACGGCCCTTGTCGACCGAGAGGCGGACGCCGCGGAGGACTGCACGTGTTTCAGACATGGTCGTTCCTTATTTCTTCTGGACTTTTTTGTCCGCGGGGTGCCCCTTGAACGTGCGGGTAAGCGCAAATTCGCCAAGCTTGTGACCGACCATCTGGTCAGTGATGTACACGGGTACGTGCTGCTTGCCGTTGTGCACGGCAATGGTCAGACCGATGAACTCGGGCAGAACCATCGAGCGACGTGACCAGGTCTTGATCGGCTTTTTGTCCTTGGTCGTCACCGCCTTGTCGGCCTTGGCCACCAGGTGATGGTCAACGAACGGACCTTTTTTGAGTGAGCGAGTCATTTGCTAACCCTTACTTCTTGCGACGCGACACGATGAAGACTTGCGTGCGCTTGTTGTTACGGGTGCGATAGCCCTTGGTCAGATTGCCCCATGGGTCGACTGGATGGCGGCCTTCGCCGGTCTTACCTTCGCCACCACCGTGCGGATGGTCGACCGGGTTCATGACCACACCGCGAACGGTCGGACGGATACCCATGTGACGCTTCGCACCGGCCTTGCCGAGACGGCGCAGGCTGTGTTCTTCGTTGGCGACTTCACCGATGGTTGCGCGGCATTCGACGTGCACGCGGCGGACTTCGCCGGAGCGCATGCGCACCTGGGCGTAGACACCTTCACGTGCCAGCAGCGTTGCCGACGTACCAGCCGAACGCGCGATTTGCGCACCCTTGCCTGGCTGCAATTCGATGCAGTGGATTGTCGATCCGACCGGGATGTTACGAATCGGCAGCGTGTTACCAGCGCGGATCGGCGCTTCGGCACCGCTCAGCAAGGTTGCACCGGCTTCAAGACCGCGCGGGGCGATGATGTAACGGCGCTCGCCATCGGCGTAGCACACCAACGCGATGTGGGCTGTGCGGTTCGGGTCGTACTCGATGCGTTCGACCTTGGCCGGGATGCCGTCCTTGTTGCGCACGAAGTCCACCACACGGTAGTGATGCTTGTGGCCACCACCCTTGTGACGGGTGGTGATGTGACCGTTGTTGTTCCGGCCGGCCTTCTGGAATTGCGGCTCCAGCAGCGCAGCGTGGGGGGCACCCTTGAACAGGTGATCCCGCGAAATCTTCACCGCGCCGCGTTGGCCCGGCGAAGTGGGTTTCATCTTGATGACGGCCATGATTAAGCGCCTTCCCCGACTAGGTTGAGCTCTTGCCCAGCCTTCAGTGTCACGTAAGCCTTGCGAATGTTGTCGCGACGACCCATCGACTTACCGAAGCGCTTGGCCTTACCCTTGGTGTTGAGCACCGACACACCCTGAACTTCGACCTTGAACATGAGTTCAACAGCGGCCTTGATTTCGGGCTTGGTGGCGTCCTGCAACACCTTGAAAGTGACTGCATTTGACTTCTCGCCGACCATCGTTGCCTTTTCAGACACGATCGGTGCGACCAGCACAGCCATCAGACGGCCTTCGGCGAACTGGCCCCGAAAGGCCGGCGTAGGATTCATGCGGCTCATGCGAACATCTCCTTGAGCTTTTCGACGGCGCCCTTGGTGACGAGCACCTTCTTGTAGTGCACCAACGACACCGGATCGGCGTAACGTGGCTCGACGACAAGCACGTTGACCAAGTTGCGCGATGCGAGGTACAGGTTTTCATCGACTTCTTCAGCGATCACCAGCACCGACTGAAGGTTCATCGCCTTGAAGCGCGCAGCCAGCGGCTGGGTCTTGGGCGAATCGACAGTGATCGAATCGATCACAGCCAGACGACCTTCACGCGCAAGCTGCGAGAAGATGGACGCCATCCCGGCGCGGTACATCTTCTTATTGATCTTTTGCGAGAAGTTTTCGTCGGGCATGTTCGGGAAGATCCGGCCGCCGCCGCGCCACAACGGCGAGGAGGTCATACCGGCGCGGGCGCGGCCCGTTCCCTTTTGCTTAAATGGCTTCTTGGTCGAATGCTTGACCTGCTCGCGGTCCTTCTGGGCGCGCGTGCCTTGGCGGGCATTGGCCTGGAATGCGACGACGATCTGGTGAACCAGGTCTTCGTTGTAGTCACGACCGAAAACAGTCTCAGGTGCGTCGAATTTCGAGGAGGCCTGGCCTTGTTCGTTCAGGAGTTCGAGTTGCATTACTTCGCTCCTTCGGCTTGCGGCTTGGTCTTGATGGCGTGACGAACGGTGACGAAGCCACCCTTCGAACCCGGGATCGCACCCCTGATAAGAAGCAACTGGCGCGCTTCGTCGATGCGATAGACATCGAGATTTTGCGTCGTGCAGGTGACGTCGCCGAGGTGGCCCGTCATGCGCTTGCCTGGAAAAACACGACCCGGATCTTGCGCCATGCCGATGGAGCCCGGAACGTTGTGCGAACGGCTGTTGCCGTGCGAAGCACGTTGCGACTTCATGTTGTGACGCTTGATGGTGCCAGCGAAGCCCTTACCGATCGAGGTGCCCTGCACATCCACCTTTTGACCCACAGCGAACACGCTGCTGGCGGCAATTACGCCGCCAGCCTTGTGCTGACCGGCCGTATCGGCAGTTACACGGAATTCCTGGATGATTTCACCCGCTTCGACACCGGCCTTAGCCAGATGCCCAGCCAGGGGCTTGGTCACGCGAGATGCCTTGCGGGAACCGAAAGTCACCTGAAGCGCGACGTATCCGTCGGTCTCTTCGGACTTGATCTGGGTCACACGGTTGTTGGACACATCCACCACCGTGACGGGAACTGCATCCCCGTCATCGGTGAAGAGACGCATCATCCCCACCTTGCGGCCCAGCAACCCGAGGGAGTTACTTAGACTCATTTTGTTTTCTCCAAAAATGGAAATCCTCTTTCGCCTCTGCCACTTCAATTGGCGACAGCGTTTGGCCTAATCTGGAAATCCAGACTCGACCCACGAAAGAAGGTTGATAAATCTCTGCAACGACGATGCATGCCGGAGACGGCGCGCAAAAAATGCGGCAGAGCCCGTGATTATAGCCCGCCGATGCTGTTAGTGCAATGTCACGCGACGCGACCGGCTACTTAGCGCACGGGTATCGAGATGATTTTTTCGCCGGCCGCTGACGGCTTGGCTTCACCCATGGCGTCGAGCTTTGGCTTTCCGCTGCCTGCTGCGATGGGGATCGATATTGCGCTGGTAGCGCCGTTTTGGGTTGTGAAGACGTTCAGGTAGAACAACCCGTCTGCCTCGGGCACGACCTGGATGTCGAGTTCACTGGAACCCATCGGCAAAGGCACCAATGCTTGCGACGCGAGCATTTTTAAGCCTGCATCGGACGTAAAGCGCACGTTCGCGGCGGCGTCAGTCACTGCACTGAAAGTCAGGCTCACCGTGGCCGAAAGTCCTGCGCTTGAAAGCGGAACGACCTTGTATCGAACAACCACCTTGGAACTGTTCGACTTCTGTATGGCTGTGACATACCCAGCGGAGGAAATCGGCTGCGCTGGAATTGCGACCAACCCCGTGAGCGCCGCAGCGCACGAAATTGAGGCTGAAGCCGCCACGCAAGCGCCAAAGACTCGCGCAGCAAGGTAGTCAAGTCTGAAAAGATTTGTCATGACGCGATCCTCAATTGGCCGAAACCGTGAAGCATGTCGACGACGCCTTGTTTTGATAGTCAGTGACTGCCAGCACGTACTCGCCGGGTGTGAGCGCAACGCGTGCACTTTCGGAGCCGGGTGCGACGGCTTCGGCCTTCGCGACGACGCCGCTCGCGTTATAGACACGAAAGTCGGGATCGGTTGCGGGTCCGCCACCCGCCACGGAGATCTGGTACGCCTTAGCCACCAGCACGCTCAGACGCACATATGCGTAGTTACCGAGTTTGTTGTCGCCGACCTCCGAACCCAACGCGTTCGACACACAGACGCTCGGCAATGCCGCACCGGAAGTCAGCGTGCGATACATCGGGAGGGCTACGGCAGAACCGCCGCTGTTACTCTCAGTCGAGCCCCAGGCGTCGGAGTTCGGATCGATGGATTCGGACGTCAGCAGAGAAGCAATGCTGGCACTTGCCGAAGTTGAAGCCGTCTTGAGTGCTGCGTTGAATGAATGAATGGAGGTCACCGCCGCGCTTGCTTTGAGCGGCCCGGTCATCGCCGCATGAATGGGCCTGAAACCCGCAACCTGATTCAGCGTCCAGAGCACGTACTGGATCGAGTCTTCGTTGAACCATCCCTTCGCCACGACAGCGCCGACTGCCAAATTAGCATTCAAACCGATGCTCTGTCCTGGGCCGGCAGAGTCGGTGTAGTTCGCGCGATTCAACGCAATGCCTGACCAGGCATTGCCCCAGCCTTCAGAGAAGGCGACTCGCCGGTCGAGCAAGTCATTCGACCCATGCTCGCCGCCAGGCGAATCATCTCTGCTGAAAACCGACTGATAGTAATGACCCCATTCATGTGCAATCACCGACGCGTCGTACTCGTCTGTGTCGACGTCCGCCTTGCCAAGCACATAGATAGCCGCACCGGTGGTTGACGCTGTAAAGAATGTGGTGCCGATTTGCCCCAGCGAAGGGTTGCCCGAGGCAGGCAGGTTGTTAACGCTCCAGAGCACCTTCAGAGGTGGAAATGTTGTCGATGGTGCGACCGACAGCACCTTTTGCTGCGTCATATATATCGTGTCCAAAATCGCAAACGGAGCCGCCGCGCGCAACGTTCCGTACGAGCTGCCACTCCAGCCAGATGGTGCGTTGACATCTTTTTGCATGGCCGCGCCCGCGGCAACCACCAAGCCCGACTCCAGCGCGTACACGCCCTCGCCTTGGGTGTTGTCTCGCACCGTGACATCCCAAGACGACGCCCCGGTGTTCAGCAAGGCCGCGCGCACGCGCACGAAGAACGTCGAGCCTTGCGCGACGGACGCGGAGTAGTTGCCCGAAGCGTCTGTCGTGGTCGTAGCCAATACGGCCTGTGTTGTGCTCACCAATTGGACCGTCGCGCCTCGAACGGGCTTTTGGATCGTAGCGGCGTAGGCCAGCGATCCGGTGGTGTTGGGCACGGAGTCGAAAGTGACAAGGCCGTTGACCATCACGGCCGCTGTAGCAGGCGGAGGGGTGGGCGGAGCCGAAGGGGTTTGCGGCGTCGGTGCAACGG